>NZ_LOVS01000066.1:0-146025 GCF_001523835.1 Burkholderia sp. ABCPW 14
GCCAGACGGTCGACGGCGTGTTCACGACCGTCGAGGACGTCGCGAAGACGGTGCTGTTCCTGTCGGCGTTCCCGAGTGCGGCGCTCACCGGCCAGTCGTTCATCGTCAGCCACGGCTGGTTCATGCAGTAAGGGGGACCAGGCGAGTGCCGTCTCGCCTCGTCTTGGCCGTCCGGCCGCCCGAAGTCGGTGAGGCCCGTACCGTGCGCGAACATAAAAAAACGCGCCCCATCCGGAGCGCGTCCTTGTTCCAGCAGCGTAGCGCTGCGGCAGCTCAAAGGCCGCAGCGCCGACGTCCGCTTACTTCAGCACGACGGCGATCGCGTTTGCCACGACGTCGATATTGCGCGTGTTGAGCGCCGCGACGCAGATCCGGCCGGTGCTCACCGCATAGATGCCGAACTCTTCGCGCAGACGGTCGACTTGCGCCGACGTCAGGCCCGAGTACGAGAACATGCCGCGTTGCGCGTTGATGAAGCTGAAGTCGCGCTCGATGCCGGCGGCCGTCAGGCGCTCGACGAGGCCATTGCGCATCGCGCGGATGCGATCGCGCATTTCGCCGAGCTCCTGCACCCACGAGGCGCGCAGTTCGGGCGAGGCGAGCACCGCCGCGACGATCGCGCCGCCATGCGTCGGCGGGTTCGAGTAGTTCGTGCGGATCACGCGCTTCAATTGCGACAGCACGCGTGCGGCTTCGTCCTTGCTGTCGGTGATGATCGACAGCGCGCCGACTCGCTCGCCGTACAGCGAGAACGACTTCGAGAACGACGACGACACGAACACGTTCAGATCCGCCGCGGCGAAGAGGCGCACCGCGGCCGCGTCGGCCTCGATGCTCTCGCCGAAGCCTTGATAAGCGATGTCGAGGAACGGCACGAGCTTGCGCGCCTTCACGACTTCGACGACCTGCGCCCACTGCGCTTCGTTCAGGTCGACGCCCGTCGGGTTGTGGCAGCACGCGTGCAGCACGACGATCGTGCCCGGCTCGTAGCTGTCGAGCGCGGCCAGCATGCCGTCGAAGTTGACGCCGTTCGTCTTCGCGTCGTAGTACGGGTACGCGACGACCTCGAAGCCGGCCGTTTCGAACAGCGCGCGGTGGTTTTCCCAGCTCGGATCGCTGATTGCGACCTTTGCCTTCGGGTTCAGCGTGCGCAGGAAGTCCGCGCCGATCTTCAGCGCGCCCGTGCCGCCGAGCGCTTGCGCCGTCACGACGCGGCCGGCCGCGATCAGCGGCGAATCGTCGCCGAGCAGCAGCTTCTGCACGGCGGCGTCATAGGCGGCGATGCCGTCGATCGGCAGGTAGCCGCGCGGCAGGCCGGCTTCGACCCGCGCCTTTTCCGCGTCGCGCACCGCGCGCAGCAGCGGAATCTTGCCGTCCTCGTTGGTGTAGACGCCGACGCCGAGATTCACCTTGGTCGGGCGCGCATCGGCGTTGAAGGCTTCGTTCAGACCCAGGATCGGGTCGCGGGGGGCAAGTTCGACAGCGGAGAAGAGCGACATGATTGATTCGCAGCAGTTGTGAAAAGAGGGTCAGCTTCGGAGTGCCGATGCGGGCCGGCGGGCCGTGAGGCGAAGCGCGGCAAAGGGCGGCGGCTCGGCGCGGAAAGCGAAGCGCAGCAACTCGTCATTGTAGCGAATTCGCCGTCTCCGTTCGGCCAATGTCTCGGCCCCGGCTGCGGTTTTTTTGCGCACTCGGCCGGAGAATCGCGAGCGGAGCCGGCCGAGCGTCGAAGCGCTAGAATGCTCCTTTGCTCCGCTTCGGCTCGCCGCCTCGCATCCACATGTCCGAACATCACCCCGACACCCGCGACGATCTCGACGAATCGAAATTCGTGACGTTCGACGGATCGCCGTTCCAGCTGTATCAGCCGTATCCGCCTGCGGGCGACCAGCCGACCGCGATCACGACGCTGGTCGAAGGCGTCGAGGACGGACTTTCGTTCCAGACGCTGCTCGGCGTGACGGGCTCGGGCAAGACCTTCACGATGGCGAACGCGATTGCGCAGCTTGGCCGCCCGGCGATCGTGTTCGCGCCGAACAAGACGCTCGCCGCGCAGCTCTACTCGGAATTTCGCGAATTCTTCCCGCGCAACGCGGTCGAGTATTTCGTGTCGTACTACGACTACTACCAGCCGGAAGCGTACGTGCCGCAGCGCGATCTCTTCATCGAAAAGGATTCGTCGATCAACGAGCACATCGAGCAGATGCGGCTGTCGGCGACGAAGAGCCTGATGGAGCGCCGCGACGTCGTGATCGTCGCGACGGTGTCGGCGATCTACGGTATCGGCAATCCGTCCGAGTATCACCAGATGATCCTGACGCTGCGCATGGGCGACAAGATCGGCCAGCGCGAAGTAATCGCGCGGCTGATCGCGATGCAGTACACGCGCAACGAGCAGGACTTCCAGCGCGGGACGTTCCGCGTGCGAGGCGACACGATCGACATCTTCCCGGCCGAACACGCGGAGATGGCGGTGCGCGTCGAGCTGTTCGACGACGAAGTCGATTCTCTGCAACTGTTCGATCCGCTGACGGGCCGCGTGCGGCAGAAGATCCCGCGTTTCACCGTCTATCCGTCGTCGCACTACGTGACGCCGCGCGAGACCGTGATGCGAGCCGTCGAGACGATCAAGGAGGAACTGCGCGAGCGTCTCGAGTTCTTTCATCGCGATGGCAAGCTCGTCGAGGCGCAGCGGCTCGAGCAGCGCACGCGCTTCGACCTCGAGATGCTGCAGGAGCTCGGCTTCTGCAAGGGCATCGAGAACTACTCGCGGCACTTCTCCGGGGCGGCGCCGGGCGAACCGCCGCCGACGCTCGTCGACTACCTGCCGTCCGACGCGCTGATGCTGCTCGACGAATCGCACGTGCTGATCGGCCAGTTGAACGGGATGTACAACGGCGACCGCGCGCGCAAGGAGAATCTCGTCGATTACGGTTTCCGGCTGCCGTCGGCGCTCGACAACCGCCCGCTCAAGTTCCCCGAGTTCGAGCGCAAGATGCGCCAGGTGGTGTTCGTGTCGGCGACGCCCGCCGATTACGAGCAGCGCGTGTCCGGCCAGACCGCCGAGCAGGTCGTGCGGCCGACGGGACTCGTCGATCCGGCGATCGAGGTGCGGCCGGCGAGCACGCAGGTCGACGACGTGCTGTCCGAGATCACCGAGCGCGTGAAGGCGGGCGAGCGCGTGCTGATCACCGTGCTGACGAAGCGGATGGCCGAGCAGTTGACCGAATTCCTCGCCGACCACGGGGTCAAGGTCCGCTATCTGCACAGCGACATCGACACGGTGGAGCGGGTCGAGATCATCCGCGACCTGCGGCTCGGCACGTTCGACGTGCTGGTCGGGATCAACCTGCTGCGCGAGGGCCTCGACATTCCGGAAGTGTCGCTCGTCGCGATCCTCGATGCGGACAAGGAAGGCTTCCTGCGCGCCGAGCGCTCGCTGATCCAGACGATCGGGCGCGCGGCGCGCAACGTGAACGGCAAGGCGATCCTGTACGCGGACCGGATCACCGATTCGATGCGCCGCGCGATCGACGAGACCGAGCGCCGCCGCGCGAAGCAGATCGCGTTCAACGAGCAGATGGGCATCACGCCGCGCGGCGTCGTGAAGCGGATCAAGGACATCATCGATGGCGTCTACAACGCCGACGAAGCGCGCGCCGAGCTGAAGGAGGCGCAGCAGCGCGCGAAGTTCGAGGACATGTCCGAGAAGCAGATCGCGAAGGAAATCAAGCGGCTCGAGAAGCAGATGGCCGATTACGCGAAGAATCTCGAGTTCGAAAAAGCCGCGCAGACGCGCGACCAACTCGCGCTGCTGCGCGAGCGGGTGTTCGGCGCGAATGTCGGCGATCACGTGAGCGGGGTCGAGTGACGTTCCGCGGCGCGCCGCCGCATCCGTTAATCTCGCTGTAAGCCTTGTCGGATCAGGGATTTAGCGGCATCTCCATTTGTTTCGGAAGCGGTTCGGTGCTACACTTGCGCCTGTATTGAGAATAGTTCGCATTAGCGTTCTTCATCGCTTTTTTGTCTCCCCCCGGGTTCCGGGTCCGCGCGGGCGAGACATGTGTCACGAGATAAAAACAGGAGTGTCAATGTTGCGTTCTTCCTTTGTTCGCAGCGGCGTCGCATTGGCGGCCGCGTGCGCTGCGCTGTCGGCGACGGCGGCCGAATACCCGATCGGCAAGCACCAGATTCAAGGCGGGATGGAAATCGGCGCGGTGTACTTGCAGCCGATCACGATGGACCCGGAAGGCATGATGCGCAAGGCGTCGGATTCGGACGTCCATCTCGAGGCCGACATCCACGCGGTCAAGAACAATCCGACCGGTTTCGCCGAAGGCGACTGGATGCCATATCTGCAAGTCGCGTACAAGCTGACGAAGCAGGGCGACGCGAAGTGGAAGGCCGAAGGCGATCTGATGGGCATGGTCGCGAGCGACGGTCCGCACTACGGCGACAACGTGAAGCTGAACGGCCCGGGCAAGTATCACCTGACGCTCGTCGTGAAGCCGCCGATGCAGACGGGCCACATGGCGTTCGGCCGCCACGTCGACAAGGAAACCGGCGTCGGTCAGTGGTTCAAGCCGATCACGCTCGAATACGATTTCCCGTTCGCCGGCATCGGCAAGAAGGGCGGGTATTGATCGTCACGGCAGCAAACGGACGGCGCGCGACGAGCGCGCTGTCTCTTTAGAGAAATACGATGAAATTCCCCAGAGTATTCGCATTCGCCGCCGCGATCGTCATCGCAGGCGCCGCGCACGCGGCCGATCTGCCGACCTTCAAGCTCGAGATGGCGGACGGCAAGCTCAATCCGGCGCGCATCGAAGTGCCGGCCGGCCAGCGCATCAAGATCGAGATTCGCAATACGGGCAAGGGCGCCGTCGAGTTCGAGAGCGTGCAGCTTCGCAAGGAGAAGGTGCTCGCGCCGGGCGGCGAATCGTTCGTCGTGATCGCACCGCTGTCGCCGGGCGAATACAAGTTTTTCGACGATTTCCACCAGCAGGCGCAGGGCGTCATCGTCGCGAAGTAACGGTTTTCGCGTTTGACGCGCGGACGAGCCGCGCGGCGGACGCTGGGAGGTAACAATGGGTCAGATCTTGTTCATCGTCTGGCGGGAGAGCGTCGAGGCGCTGCTCGTCGTCGGTATCCTCTATGCATGGCTGAAGAACGGCGACGACGATGCGCGCCGCGGCTTGCCATACCTGTGGGCGGGCGTGGGCGCAGGCTTGCTGATGGCGGTCGGGCTCGGCGCCGCGCTCATCGGCTTCACCGAGGTACTGTCGGGCGACGCGCAGGACTACTTTCAGGCCGCAATGGTGCTGATCGCATGCGTGCTGATCGTGCAGATGGTGCTGTGGATGAAGCAGCACGGGCGCACGCTGAAGCGCGACATGGAGCGCTCGCTGCAGAAGAGCACGCAGGACGCGAACTGGTGGGGCGTCGCGGTGCTCGTCGCGCTCGCGATCGCGCGCGAAGGCAGCGAGACGGTGATCTTCCTGTACGGGCTCGGCTTCGGTCAGTCGGGGCACGTCGACGGCGGCCAGATGCTCGCCGTGCTGATCGGCCTCGGTCTCGCGTTCCTGACGTTCTACGTGCTGCAACTGGGCGGCAAGTACTTCTCGTGGCGGCACTTCTTCCGCGTCACCGAGATCATGCTGCTGTTCCTCGGCGCGGGCCTGTTCCAGGCGGGCATCGACAAGCTGATCGACAAGGAAATCCTGCCGCTCGGCATCGCGCAACTGTGGGATACGTCGGCGATCCTCGACGATTCGGGCACGCTCGGCTCGCTCGTCGCGACGCTGACCGGCTACCGCGCGCATCCGTCGCTCACGAATCTCGTCGCGTACGCGGTCTACTGGGCGGTCGTCTATCTGCTTCTCAAGCGTGCCTCCAGACACCCGGCGGCGACTGCGGGGCGGCCGGCATGAGTGCCGTCGTCGGCCGCCGCCGCACGAACCTGGTCGCGGAAGCCGGGCAATGGATGCAGCGCCGCGGCGCGCTGATCCGCGGCATCCAGTGGATCGTGGTCCTCGTCTACGCGTTCCTGATCCTCGTGCCGGCGTTCACGCCGCTGCCCGACGATACCGCGCATCTGTGGAGCAACCTGACGCTCGCCGCGCAGTTCGTGTTCTGGGGCATCTGGTGGCCGTTCGTGCTGCTGTCGATGGTGATGCTCGGCCGAGTCTGGTGCGGCGTGCTGTGTCCCGAGGGCGCGTTGAGCGAGTTCGCGAGCAAGTTCGGCCGCGGCCGCGCGATTCCGCGCTGGATGCGCTGGGGCGGCTGGCCGTTCGTCGCGTTCGGTCTCACGACGATCTACGGCCAGATGGTCAGTGTCTATCAGTATCCGCGCGCGGTGCTGCTCGTGCTCGGCGGGTCGACGCTCGCCGCGATCGTGATCGGTTTCCTGTATGGGCGCGAGAAGCGCGTATGGTGCCGCTATCTGTGCCCCGTGAACGGTGTTTTCTCGCTGCTCGCGCGTCTCGCGCCGCTGCGCTACAAGGTCGACGAGGACGCGTGGCGCCGTTCGTACAAGAAGGGCGAAGACGGCCATCGCGTGATTCCGATCAACTGCGCGCCGCTTGTGCCGCTTCGCAACATGAAGGGCGCGGCGGCGTGCCACATGTGCGGCCGCTGCAGCGGCCACCGCGGCGCGATCGAGCTGACGATGCGCTCGCCGTCCGAAGAGGTGGTCGTGCTTGGCGACAAGCAGGCGAGCGGCTGGGACACGGCGCTCATCCTCTACGGCCTGCTCGGCATCGCGATCGGCGCATTCCATTGGACGGTGAGTCCGTGGTTCGTGCAGATCAAGCAATCGCTTGCGGGCTGGCTGATCGATCACGACATCATGTGGCCGCTCGACACGAACGCGCCGTGGTTCATCTTCACGCACTATCCCGAGCACAACGACGTATTTTCGTGGCTCGACGGTTCGCTCGTCATCGCGTACATCATGGGCACGGGGCTCGTGTATGGCACGGCGCTTGCCGTGCTGCTCGGCGGCGCTGTCGCGATGCTCGGCCGCTTCGAGCGCGTACGGCTGCATCATCTCGCGCAGGCGCTGATCCCGCTCGCGGGCGCGGGCGTGTTCCTCGGCTTGTCGGCGACGACGCTGTCGCTGCTGCGCGCTGAGCACGTGCCGCTCGGCTGGGCGTCGGACTTGCGGATCGCGATTCTCGTCGGTTCGAATCTGTGGAGCGTATGGCTCGCGTGGCAAGTCACCGGCCGCTATGCCGGCTGGGCACGCCGGCTGTTCGCGATGCTCTGGTTTGGCGCCGCGCTCGCGGTGATCGACAGTGCGTGGTGGCTGATGTTCTGGGGATTCTGACGCGCTTCGAGCGGTATGATGCAGCCGTCGATGGGCTCTCATCACGAAGGAGTGCCGAGATGAAAACCAAACCCGTTTTGACGAGCGAGGACGTGAAGAAGATGGCGGCCGCCGCCGAGTCGTTTGCGGCCGCCAGTCACTGGCCCGTGACGGTCGCGATCTTCGACGACGGCGCACACCTGCTGTATCTGCACCGGATGGACGGCGCCGCGCCGAGCACCGTCGAGATGGCGATCGGCAAGGGCCGCACGGCGGCGCTCGGTCGCCGCGAGAGCAAGGTCTACGAGGAAATGGTGCTGCAAGGGCGCGTGTCGTTCCTGAGCGCGCCGCTCGTCGGCCTCGTCGAGGGCGGCGTGCCGATCATGGTTGAAGGCGAGACGGTCGGCGCGATCGGCGTGTCGGGCGTGAAGTCCGAGCAGGATGCGGCCGTCGCCCGCGCGGGCATCGCCGCATTGACCGAAGCCGGCTGATTCGAAAGCGGCATTTCGCCGACATCCGTTCCATCGTCGGCTCGAGCGAGTCGAGATCGCTGTTGCGTTTCACGCTTCACGCGCCGCGCAAACAAAAAGCGACGCGTCATCGGACGCGTCGCTTTCTTTTTCACGCAGTGAGAACCAAAAAAAGCGGCTTGGCTTGCTACAACGGCTGCTTGAATATGTTTGCACGAAGGGGTCTAGACTCGCGTGCAAGCCGTTATCGCTGGCTAATGCCCAACACCTCTCGTAGAGGTGGTCCCCACAATACTCGGTTCGTTACTTCGTCAAGATCAGCTTGCCCAGGCGAGTGGCCCGCAACTGATAGGTTTCGCCGTTGTGCGCGATGCTCACGTGGCTTTGGCCCTGCAACAGCGCATCGCTGCTCACCACGCGCTGCCCGGTGTTTGCGGTTGCTGCGGGCTTTGCCTTGGACTTCACCGATTCCGCCGGCGTCGTCACTGCTGCCGTTTTGGGGCGGCTGCTGGATGCAGCGCCGCCCGTGCGGCGCAACGTGAGCGTAGTAGAGCGCATAGAGTCGGTCATTCAGGCGATCGGTGAGTTGCGATTCGATGGAATGAATTCTAAATGATAACTATTCCCATTTACAATGTAACTTTATCGATCGAAAGCTGAATGTCGATAGGCAGGAGCAAAGAGGGCGGCGGATGCACCGCCGCCAGGTGCGGTCAGTGCAGCGGATTCGGGTCCTTGCGGCCCTGCGCGTATTCGCGGATCAAACGAACGGTATCGATGTCGGATGCGCGGTAGGCTTCCTTCACGATCTCGTGCGTCTGGCGCGCGTCTTCGCTGTCGTTGCCGACGGGCAGCGTTGTCCGATACTCGAAGCGCAGGAACAGTTGCCGATCGTCGCGCTCTTCGATCGTCATCGTCAGTGAACCGCCGATCTCGCCGTCGGCCGCATGGATGTCGTAGCGGACCTGCTCGTTCGGCGTGTACGTCACGCGATCGCGGACGGTCGCGTTGCCGTAGTGCAGCTCGCGCTCGAGCGTCGTCTCCGTGCGTTCGTGCACGATGCAGCGGTCGAGGCCGATCACGAAAAGCTGCGGCTGCTCGGCGCGCAGCACGAGGCCTTCCCACAGTTGCGCACGAGTCAGTACCGGCAGGGTCGGATTGTCGGCGGCGTTAATCTGGATCAGATGTTCGAAGTTCAAGGCGGCGGATTCCTTCTGTATTGCGGCCCTCGCCGGGCGCGAGAAGATATTGTGACGCAAATCCGCCGCGGCGCCGAGCTTGCGTCCACCGCCGTTGCGCCGATGCGCGCCGCTCACGCTTACGCGGGAATGCGGCCCATGCGGCCTGTCTGATAATCGGCGACTGCTTCGCGGATCTCGTCTTCGGTGTTCATCACGAACGGACCGTAGCGCACGATCGGCTCGTTGAGCGGCGCGCCACCGATCAGCAGCAGGTCGAGCGGCGTATCGCCCGCGGCGAACCCGACGGAGTCGCCGTCTTCCGCGTACACGACCATATGACGCGCGTCGACCGCCGTCTTGTCCGCGCCGTAGAATCCGCTGCCTTCGATCGAATAGGCGAACACGCGAAATCCGGCCGGCACCGGCTGCTCGACGCTCGCGCCCGGCGCGAGCGTGAAGTGATGATAGAGCATCGGGGTGCGCGTCTCGATCGTTGCGCACGCGCCGAACGCCTCGCCGGCGATCACGCGGACCTTGGCGCGGCCGTTGGCCGACGTCGCGGTCGGAATGCGTGCGGCCGGGATATCCTGGTAGCGGGGCGCGATCATCTTGTCGCGGCGCGGCAAGTTCACCCAAAGCTGGAACGCATGCGCGCGGCCGCCCCGGCGCGAGAATTCGGGGTCGGGCATCTCGCTGTGGACGACGCCCGAACCTGCCGTCATCCACTGGACGTCGCCCGGACCGAGCGCGCCCGCATGGCCCGCCGAATCGCGATGGCGGAACCAGCCGTCGAGCACGTACGTGACCGTTTCGAAGCCGCGATGCGGATGATCGGGCGCACCTTTCGCATCGCCCGGCGCGTACTCGACGGGACCCATCTCGTCGAGCAGCAGAAACGGATCGAAGTCCGTCAGCAGGCGGGTCGGGAACGGGCGGTGGACCACGAAACCGCCGCCTTCCGTGGTGCGAAGCGATGGATAGGTACGCTGGATCGAGCGGGCGATAGGCATGGGAGGGCTCTAGGAATGGCTGATGTGACGTTATTTTTGCAACGTAAGGCTATTATATTGAGCGAATTGCCGGTTAAATCCGCTCGATTCGCAATGGATCGTTGTGGAATTGGAACGATGAAATGACTATCGATGCACATAACCTGAACGACTTGATGTACTTCTCTCAGGTGGTCGAGCACGGCGGCTTCTCGGCCGCGGAACGTGTGCTCGGGATCTCGAAGTCGCGCCTGTCGCGGCGGCTGACCGAGCTCGAGGCGGCGCTCGGCGTGCGCCTGTTGCAGCGCTCGACCCGCAAGCTCGCGCTGACCGAGGCCGGGCAGCTTTTCTATCAGCATTGCCAGGCGATGTTGTCCGAAGCGCAGGCTGCGATGAATGCGGTACAGCAACTGCGTTCGGCGCCGCGCGGCACGGTGCGTGTGAGCGTGCCCGTCACGCTGTCGCAAACGATGCTGTCGCGCCTGTTGCCGGAATTCCTGCATCGCTATCCGGAAGTGCGCGTACAGATTCGCGTGACGAATCGTGTGATCGATCTCTTCGAAGACTCGATCGACGTCGCGCTGCGCGTGCGGTCCGAGCCACCGCAGAACGCGAACATCGTCGTGCGGCCGCTCTGGCGCACCGAGCAGATGCTCGTCGGCGCGCCGGGCCTGCTGCAGCAGAACGCGCCGCCCCTCGTGCCCGCCGATCTGTCGAGATTCGACACGCTCGATACGCCGTCGGGCGACGGCCGCCACGTATTCAATCTGATTGCGCCGGACGGCACGCGCCACGCGCACGAGCACGAGCCGCGCCTCGTGACGGCCGACCTGATGACGATTCGCGAAGCGGTGCTCGACGGGGTCGGAATCGCCGCACTGCCCGAATCGATGTACGGCAACGCCTTGCGCGCAGGGCAGCTGTCGCCCGTGATGCCGGGTTGGACGCTGCCCGTGCCGCAGCTCTACGCGGTGTTCGTGTCGCGGCAGGGCATGCCGCCCGCGGTGCGCGCGTTTGTCGACTACCTCGTCGAGAAGCTCGACAACGAAAACTACAAGGAGCAGAGCTGTCCGGAGCGCAGCGCGAAGGGCGCGGAGACGAAGATTTCCATCTGACGAAATCGGGACGATTGCATGCGCATCGATTTTGTCATTTGACGCGCGTCACGCAATCGGTAGTTTCAATCGCCGGTCGCTTGAATGCATGCGCGGCTCGGCCTATATTGGAATCCCAATTTCGTGAGGGAAGGTGCCAAGCGGAATAAGGTGGCCGCATATGTTGCGAGCCAAATAGGGCAGATCGCGCAAGTCCGTGCAGACCACGGCATGACGCATTGCGTTGCTCGACGTGCAGCAGTTCGGCCGTCGTGCCCGCCGCCCGAAGGCGCCCGTGTGCGCATGAAAAAAGGCCTTCATCTGGCGATGAAGGCCTTTTACTTTGTAGCGCCGCGCGCGCCTGTCGCATGCGGCGCGCTGCGCATTTACTTCGCGTTCGATTTCGGCTCGGTGACGAAGCCGAGCTTCGTGAGGCCGCCTGCTTGCGCGGCCGACATCACTTCCGCAACGCGCTCGTATGCGACCTTGCGATCCGCGCGCAGATGCAGCTCCGGTTGCGGCGTCGTCTGCGCGGCTTGCGCGATGCGCGTCTGCAGATCGGTCGCGTTGACCGGATGATCGTTCCACAGGACCGTGCCGTCGCCTTCGATCGCGACGTCGACCGTCTGCGGCTTCACTTCGACCGGCTGGCTGCTCGCGCGCGGCAGATCGATCTTCACCGCATGGTGCATCGCAGGAATCGTGACGAGAAAAATGATCAGGAGTACAAGCATGACGTCGACGAGCGGCGTCATGTTGATCTCGTTCATCAGGCCGTCATCGTCATCGTCGCCGAAGCTGGTGTTCATGGACATCGCGAGCCTCCGCTCAGTTCGCGCGCGCGGCGAGGCGCAGCCCGTCGCGCTGAGACGACGACGCGAGGCGCGCGCCCGTCACGAAGTAGGCATGCAGGCCATGCGCGAAGCGGCGCAGGCGGCTCACGATGCTCTTGTTCGCGCGCGTGAGCGCGTTGTAGCCGAGTACGGCGGGAATCGCGACGAACAGGCCGAACGCGGTCATGATCAGCGATTCGCCGACGGGGCCCGCGACCTGGTCGATCGACGTCTGGCCCGTCGCGCCGATTACGAGCAGCGCGTGATAGATGCCCCATACGGTGCCGAACAGGCCGACGAACGGCGCGGTGCTGCCGATCGACGCGAGGATCGCGAGGCCGCCCTGCATCCGCGCGATGCCTTCGTCCATCGTGTCCTTCAGGCAGCGCGTGACCCAGTCGGACGCGTCCATCCGGTCGTGCAGGTGCGGCTGCGTCTGATGATGATGGTCGGCGGCTTCCTGGCCGGACAGCGCGAGCGCGAGGAACGGGTTGTCCTGTGTCGAAGACGATGCGTGGCCGAGCTTCTTCACGCCTTCTTCGAAATCGTCCGAATGCCAAAACGATTGCTCGGCGTCTTTCGACAGACGTTTCAGGCGAATCACGTTCCAGCCCTTGATGACGATCACCATCCACGACAGGATCGACATCACGAGGAGCGCGATCGCGATGGCGCGCGTAACGAAGTCACCTTGCGCCCACACGTGCGCGATTCCGTAGCTTTGCATTTCCTTTCCTTATTGTTTCTTTCGGGTGTTGCTGAAATTAGTCGGTCAGAGTGAAGTCGTAGGGCTGCGTATAGGCGGCGCGCATCGGCTGTCCGTTCTGCAGATACGGCTGGCACGGCGACGAGCGGATCGCGTCGAGCGCCGCGTCGTCGAGGCGCGCGAAGCCGCTGCTCTGGACAACTTGCGCGCTCTCGATCCTGCCCGTCAGGCCGACGACGAAGCGGACCTTCACGACGCCCGTCTCGCCGCGGCGCTTCGACAGTGCCGGGTAGGCGGCCTTCGCGATCTGGCAGGTCAGGTGCGCGCCTTCCTTCGGTGCGACGATTTCCATCGTCGGGCGGCTCGTCGGCGCGCCCGCGGGCGCCGCAGCCTTCGCGCTAGTCTCGGCGGGCGCCGCGGGGGCGGGCGGTGCGGGTTCCGGCGCGGTGATCGCGTTCGGCGAAGGCTCGTGCGATACGGGCAGCGGCGTCGGGGTCGGCTTCGCGACCGGCCGGGGCGCGGGTGCCGGCTTCGGCTTGACCTTCGGGACAGGCTTCGGCGGCTCGGGCGTCGGCGCCGATTGGATGCCGACCGGCTGGGCGACGGGCGCGCTCAATAGCTGCGCGGTGATCGTCTTCGATTCGAGCGGGCGAGGCGGCACATCGTTGCGCATCAGTAGCGCGCCGGTCAGCAGGATCGCGTGTCCGGCAAGAACCGTCACGGCGGCGGTGACGACGCGGGGATTCATACGGGAGAGGGCCGGCACAGAGGCGGCCGGCAAGGAATTCGAAAACTGCATGTTAGCTTCGTAGCGCGGCGGCGCGTGTGTCGTTCGCCGCGAAGTGTCGCATCACTTGCGGAAAATCAGCAAGGAGATGCACACGGTAGTCACGAATCCGATCAGCAATTCCATTACGGGCTCCTTTACAGGTAGGCCGTTGGCTCGCGCAGGCAGGCTTGCTGACGGGCTGGTAAAACGAGAGCGCGGCGCTCGGCGACGCGCGTGCGATCCTAGCACGCCGATCAGGCCGCCTTGCGGTCGTAGAACGTGATGGGGACCGGCACGGCCGCGGGGCGCTCGACACCGCAGCGACTCGCACAAACGCCCTGTTCCGCCATGAGGCCGCGCACGGTTTCCTCGCACTTGCCGCAGCAGGTGGCGACCCCGAGTTCGAACTGGAGTTCGTCGAAAGTGTCCACGCCTTCCGCAAGGGACGCGCGAATCTTCCGATCGGAAACGGACTTGCACACGCAGACGATCATGATGGAGCGCGATAGCTAACGTTAATGCGAATTATTATCATTATATTTTTTGGGCTTGGCAAGCGCGGCCCCGGGTTTTTTGTAACAAAACCAGGTGCTTGGAAGGGTTTCCGGGCGGCGGCGCGGGTGCGCGGCTACGCCGGATGGGCGGGGCAGGCGGCCGTGCGGGGCGAAGAAATGGTAACGGATTCGACCGGGATGTCGAGCCCGAGCAGCGTCGCCGCGAGCATGTGCAGGTGCTGGCCGTCGCTCGTCGAGCACAGGCGCGGCGGCGCCGGCTGCGCGGCGGCGGGCGCGCGCAGTCCGCGCTCGTCCAGGATCCGCGAAAGCTGGCGGGCGATCGCATCGCCCGTGTCGATCAGATGCAGGCGGTTCGACGTCACGTCGCGGATCGCGGCGTCGAGGAACGGGTAGTGCGTGCAGCCGAGCACGAGCGTGTCGGCGCCGGCCGCGATCATCGGTTCCAGGTAGCCCGCGAGCAGCGCGCGCAGTTCGGGCGAGCCGGTGTCGCCGCGCTCGACCGCCTCGACAAGGCCGTGCCCCGCCTGGCAGATGAAGCGGCAGTCGTCCGCGTAGCGTGCGATCAGCGCTTCGAAGCGCGCGCTGCGCAGCGTCGCCTGCGTCGCGAGCACGCCCGCGACGCGCGTCTTCGAATGCAGCGCCGCCGGCTTGATGCCGGGCTCGACACCGACGAGCGGAATCGACAGACGCTCGCGCACGACCGCGATCGATTGCGCGGTGGCGGTGTTGCACGCAACGACTAGCGCCTTCGCACCCTGCGCGGCCAGCCATTCGCCTATCGCGAGCGTGCGCGTGACGATGAACGCATCGTCGCGCGAGCCGTACGGTGCATGGCGGGAGTCGGCGACATAGACGAGCGCCTCGTCGGGCAGCCGTTCGCGCACCGCGCGCAGCACCGACAGACCGCCGAGCCCCGAGTCGAAGATGCCGATCGGCGCACGGGCGGGCAATACGCGGGAATCGGAAGCGCGCGGCGTCGTCATGCGGGCGATCGAACGTGAATCGAATGAAGATCGAGCGAGAGCGGAGTGACTGGAATTACTCCGATGAGCCCATCATCGACTGCTGATAGTTCTGGATGCCGACCTTGCCGATCAGGTCGATTTGCGTTTCGAGCCAGTCGATATGCTCTTCCGTATCGTCGAGAATCTTCTCGAAGATTTCGCGCGACACGTAATCACGCACCGATTCGCAATACGCGATCGCTTCCTTGCACGTCGCCTGCGACAACTGTTCGAGCTTCAGGTCGCACTTCAGGATTTCTTCGGTTTCCTCGCCGATGAGCAGCTTGTGCAGATCCTGCAGGTTCGGCAGGCCGTCGAGCATGAAGACGCGTTCGATCAGCCAGTCTGCGTGCTTCATTTCGCCGATCGACTCGTCGTATTCGTGCTTGCCGAGTTTCTCGAGGCCCCAGTGCTTGTACATCCGCGCATGCAGGAAATACTGATTGATCGCAGTCAGTTCGTTCTTCAACTGGGCGTTCAGATATTCGATGACTTTCTTATCGCCTTGCATGTTTGTTCCTTGTGACGTGTGGGGCTTGAATTTCTGAACGATAAACGCTCGTTCCTGAAAAGCCAAGGGCCAATTCGTTCGATCTCCGAAAGGTGGAACGAATCCGCCGCATCAAAAAGGCCGGATTGAAATCCGGCCCGAAAATCATTCGTATTTACACGCTCGCGACGGCAATCTTGCCGATCTTCGCCTGCCATTCCTTCGGCCCCGTCTGATGGACCGATGTGCCTTGCGAATCGACCGCGACGGTCACCGGCATGTCCTCTACGTCGAACTCGTAGATCGCTTCCATGCCGAGATCCTCGAACGCGAGCACCTGCGCGTGGCGGATCGCCTTCGACACGAGGTACGCGGCGCCGCCGACGGCCATCAGGTACGCGGCGTTGTGCTTCTTGATCGCGTCGATCGCGACCGGGCCGCGTTCCGCCTTGCCGACCATCGAGATGAGGCCCGTCTGCGCGAGCATCATTTCGGTGAACTTGTCCATCCGCGTCGCCGTCGTCGGGCCTGCCGGGCCAACCACTTCGTCGCGCACCGGATCGACCGGGCCGACGTAGTAGATCACGCGGTTCGTGAAGTCGACGGGCAGCTTCTCGCCCTTCGCCAGCATGTCGGCGATGCGCTTGTGCGCGGCGTCGCGGCCCGTCAGCATCTTGCCCGACAGCAGCAGCGTCTGGCCCGGCTTCCAGCTCGCGACTTCTTCAGGCGTCAGCGTATTCAGGTCGACGCGCTTGCTGGCTTCGGTGTTCGGTTCCCAGTGGACCTTCGGCCAGGCGTCGAGCGACGGCGCTTCAAGCTTGGCCGGGCCCGAGCCGTCGAGCACGAAGTGCGCGTGGCGCGTCGCCGCGCAGTTCGGGATCATCGCGACAGGCTTGCTCGCCGCGTGCGTCGGCGCGGCCATGATCTTCACGTCGAGCACGGTGGCGAGGCCGCCCAGGCCCTGCGCGCCGATGCCGAGCGCGTTGACCTTCTCGTGCAACTCGACGCGCAACTCCTCGACCCAGTCTTTCGGGCCGCGCGCGATGATCTCCTGGATGTCGATCGACTCCATCAGCGATTCCTTCGCCATCAGCATCGCCTTCTCGGCGGTGCCGCCGATGCCGATGCCGAGCATCCCCGGCGGGCACCAGCCCGCGCCCATCGTCGGGACCGTCTTCAGCACCCAGTCGACGATCGAGTCCGACGGATTCAGCATCACGAACTTCGACTTGTTCTCCGAGCCGCCGCCCTTCGCCGCGACCTGCACGTCGACCTTGTCGCCCGGCACGATCTCGTAATGGATCACGGCCGGCGTGTTGTCCTTCGTGTTCTTGCGCGCGCCATCGGGCGGATTGACGATCGACGCGCGCAGCACGTTGTCCGGATGCGTGTAGCCGCGGCGCACGCCTTCGTTGATCATGTCGGTGACGCCCATCGTCGCGCCGTCCCAGCGCACGTCCATGCCGACCTTCACGAAGATCGTGACGATCCCCGTGTCCTGACAGATCGGGCGGCGGCCTTCCGCGCACATGCGGCTGTTCGTCAGGATCTGCGCGATCGCGTCCTTCGCGGCCGGGCTCTCTTCGAGCGCGTATGCACGACCGAGCGCCTGGATGTAGTCGAGCGGGTGGTAGTAGCTGATGTACTGCAGCGAATCCGCGATGCTCTGGATCAGGTCTTCCTGTTTGATGACGGTCATGGCTGAGACTCTGTGAGGACTGTGGGTATGGGAATCGACTCAGGCCGACTGTTGCGCCGGCTCGCGCGGCGCCGACGGAGGCGTCGGCGCTTCGTGATAATGCTCGGGGTGCGTGTGCGTCGTCAGGCGGTCGACCCACGCCATCACGAGCGCCGACACGAGGAACGCGACGTGGATCAGCACCTGCCACATGATCGCGTGCTCCGTGTGCTGGTCCGGATTGATGAAGGTCTTCAGCAGATGGATCGACGAGATGCTGATGAGCGCCATCGACAGCTTCACCTTCAGCACGCCCGCGTTCACGTGGTCGAGCCATTCCGGTTCGTCGGGGTGGCCTTCGACGCCCAGGCGCGACACGAAGGTTTCATATCCGCCGACGATCACCATGATGAGCAGGTTCGAGATCATCACCACGTCGATCAGGCCGAGCACGGCGAGCATGATGTTCGTCTCGTCGAGGCCGGTCGCGTGCGACAGCAGGTGCCAGACTTCCTTGAGGAACAGGAACACATAGATCGCCTGAGCGACGATCAGACCCAGATAAAGGGGGACTTGCAGCCAGCGGCTCATGAAGATGACGGCGGGCAGCGGGCGCATCTTGCGGCGGGCCGGGCGGGCGGCGCGCGGATCGGTCGGGGCGGCGGACATAGTCGGGCGAAGCGGGGACGCGGGGATATGGAGCGGTTTTTGAAAAAAAGCGCGTCATTGTAACGCGTCGGCGGGGCCGCTTGCAGCGGCGCAGCATCGCGGCGCGGCGGCGCGCGTGTCGCAAAGGGGCGGGGGGACGCGCCGGCTCGTCGCCGGCGCGGCGATTGCTTAGGGCGAGACGGGCGGCGCGCGCCGCACGCGCAGGCTCGCGAGCACGATCCCCGTCACGACGCACGCGAGCGCGAAGCCGTGCGCGAGCGTCGGCCGCTCGCCGAGGAACAGGATCCCGTAGAGCGCGGCCGAGATCGGCAGCACCGCGCTGAACACGCCCGCGAGGCTGCCCGGCACGTGGCGGATGCCCTTCATCCACAGCCAGAACGAGAAGATGCTCGCGGACAGGCCGTACCAGACGACGAGCGCCCAGATGCCCGCCGGCACGCTCGTGTAATCGAAATGCCAGAGCGCGCCCGCGCCGAGCGGCAGCATCAGCAGCAGGCCGAACAGATGGGTGTATGCGCAGATGTCGATCGGTGCGAGCGTTTGCGTGAGGCGCCGCGACAGGATCACGTAGATCGACTCGCAGCAGACCGCGCCGAGCATCAGCAGGTTGCCGGCGAGCGAGCTCGCGTGCCCACCGCCTTCGCTCGCCGTGCCGTTCGCGAGATTGATCGTCACGACGCCGACGATCGCGAGCGCAATCGACACGAGCGCACGCCCGTTCGGTTTCTCGCGCAGGAAGATCCACGCGAACAGCGCGACGACGGCCGGGATCGTGCTCGTGATGACGCCCGCCGCGACGGCGCTCGTGCGCTGCACGCCGTTCAGCATCAGCAGCGTGAACATGAACGTGCCGAAGAACGCCTGCAGGAACAGGTTCAGCCATTCGCCGCGCTTGACGGTGCGCATCTTGACCGGGCTGAAGAGCGGCCAGAGCACCGCGTTCGCGATGACGAAGCGCAGCGTGGCGAGAATGGCGACAGGAACGAAGACGACGATCGATTTGCCGATGCCGACGTTGCTGCCGACGAGCAGCATCGACACGATGAGAAAGAGAGCGTAGCGATTCAAGCTGGAATCCGGGCGACGAGTTAGTTAGCATTGTAGGGTCGCGTGAAAGCTAGCGTAAAGCAGCGCCGAGACGCCCGTCGCGTAAGTGGCGGGTAAGTTCCGGCGCTTATCGTGAAAAGACCTGCATCGCTTTGCCGCGGCCGTTTCGCGTGGTGCGATGCAGCATCGCGCGTCGCATGAGCCGCATGCGGCGCGCAGGGTGGGAGACAGGCGCGTCGCGCGCCAATTAGACACGGCGCGCCGGATCGCGCCGACATGTAGTGGGTTCCAAGTTCACCAAGGGGTAGTCGATGTCTGCGATTGAATCGGTTCTGCACGAACGCCGCCAGTTTGCGCCGCCCGCCGCCGTGGAAAAGGCGGCCGCGATTTCCGGCATGGCGGCTTATCGGACGCTCGTCGAAGAGGCCGAGCGCGATTACGAAGGATTCTGGGCGCGGCTCGCGCGCGAGACGCTCGAATGGCGCAAGCCGTTCGGCAAGGTGCTCGACGAGTCGAATGCGCCGTTCTACAAGTGGTTCGAGGACGGCGAGCTGAACGCGTCGTACAACTGCCTCGACCGGCACGTCGCCGCGGGCGTCGGCGAGCGCGTCGCGGTGATCTTCGAGGCCGACGACGGCACTGTCACGCGCGTCACGTACGCCGATCTGCTCGCGCGCGTCGCCCGCTTCGCGAACGCGCTGAAGAAGCGCGGCATCGGCCGGGGCGACCGCGTCGTCATCTACATCCCGATGTCGGTCGAAGGGATCGTCGCGATGCAGGCGTGCGCGCGGATCGGCGCGACGCACTCGGTCGTGTTCGGCGGCTTCTCGTCGAAGTCGCTGCACGAGCGCATCGTCGACGTCGGCGCGACCGCGCTCGTCACTGCCGACGAGCAGATGCGCGGCGGCAAGACGTTGCCGCTCAAGAACATCGCCGACGAGGCGCTCGCGATGGGCGGCTGCGACGCGGTGAAGAGCGTGTTCGTCTATCGCCGCACGGGCGGCAAGGTCGACTGGCACGAAGGCCGCGACGTCTGGATGCACGAGGCCGTCGCAAACGAATCCGACACGTGCGAGCCCGAGTGGGTGAGCGCCGAGCATCCGCTCTTCATCCTCTACACGTCCGGCTCGACGGGCAAGCCGAAGGGCGTCCAGCACGGCACGGGCGGCTATCTACTGTGGGCCGCGCAGACGATGAAGTGGACGTTCGACTGGAAGCCGGCCGACGTGTTCTGGTGCACGGCCGACATCGGCTGGGTCACGGGCCACTCGTACATCACGTACGGGCCGCTCGCCGTCGGCGCGACGCAGCTCGTGTTCGAAGGCGTGCCGACCTATCCGGACGCGGGCCGCTTCTGGAAGATGATCGGCGACCACCGGGTCTCCGTGTTCTACACCGCGCCGACCGCGATCCGTTCGCTGATCAAGGCGGCCGAAGCCGACGAGCACGTGCATCCGAAGAGCTACGACCTGTCGAGCCTGCGCATCATCGGCACGGTCGGCGAGCCGATCAATCCGGAAGCGTGGATCTGGTATCACAAGAATGTCGGCGGCGAGCGCTGCCCGATCGTCGATACCTGGTGGCAGACCGAGACGGGCGGCCACATGATCACGCCGCTGCCGGGCGCGACGCCGACCGTGCCGGGCTCGTGCACGCTGCCGCTGCCGGGCATCATGGCCGCGGTCGTCGACGAGACCGGCCAGGACGTGCCGAACGGGCAGGGCGGCATTCTCGTCGTCAAGCGTCCGTGGCCGGCGATGGCGCGCACGATCTGGGGCGACCCGGAACGCTTCAAGAAGAGCTATTACCCCGAAGAGCTCGGCGGCAGCCTCTATCTCGCGGGCGACGGCACCGTGCGCGACAAGGAAACCGGCTACTTCACGATCATGGGCCGCATCGACGACGTGCTGAACGTGTCCGGACACCGGCTCGGCACGATGGAGATCGAGTCGGCGCTCGTGTCGCACGAGCTCGTCGCCGAAGCGGCGGTCGTCGGCCGGCCGGACGACACGACGGGCGAAGCCGTTGTCGCCTTCGTCGTGCTGAAGCGCTCGCGTCCGGAAGGCGAAGAGGCGGCGGCGCTCGCGAAGGTGCTGCGCGACTGGGTCGGCAAGGAAATCGGGCCGATCGCGAAGCCGAAGGACATCCGCTTCGGCGACAACCTGCCGAAGACGCGATCGGGCAAGATCATGCGGCGCCTGCTGCGCTCGCTCGCGAAGGGCGAGGCGATCACGCAGGATACGTCGACGCTCGAAAACCCCGCGATCCTAGAGCAGCTCGCCGAAGTGCGCTGAGCGCGTCAGACGCGCGGCGCGTGATCGAATACGCGTCGTTCGAGCCCCTGCGCGGCAATCCCGATTGCCTGCGCAGGGGCTTTTTGCTACACAAGCGCATGGCCGCTCCTTCTTCCTCGACGTCGACGCATGCCGCCGAACCGCCGCCCGTGCCGGCGACGCTTGCGCGCGCACATGCGCGCTACTGGCGTTTCAACGTCGCGCTGATCGCGATGCTGATGACGATCGGCTTCGCCGTATCGTTCGTCGTGCCGCTCTTCGCCCCGGCGCTCGCGTCTCTGCGCTTCGCCGGCTTCAGCCTGCCGTTCTACGTCGGCGCGCAAGGCGCGATCCTCGTCTACCTCGCGCTGATCGCCGTCTACATCGTGCTGATGCAGCGCGCGGACCGGACCCTGCGGCGCGACTACGAAGCTTACGCGGACGAAGCGCAACATAACGACGCCGTTCCGACGGATGCCGACGGATGCTGACGAATCGACTGGTTCGGGCGTACGCGCTGTATACGATCGGCTTCGCCGCATTCGTGCTGCTGCTCTGGCGGATCGAGCGCGCGACCGGGCCGGGCGTGTGGATCGGCTACGTGTTCCTGTTCGTGCCGATCGCGGTCTATGCGGTGATCGGATTGCTGTCGCGTACGTCGGATCTCGTCGAATACTACGTTGCCGGGCGGCGCGTGCCGTCCGCGTTCAACGGGATGGCGACCGCCGCCGACTGGCTCTCGGCCGCATCGTTCATCGGCCTCGCAGGGTCGCTCTACTCGACCGGCTACGACGCGCTCGCGTACCTGATGGGCTGGACAGGCGGCTTCTGCCTCGTCGCGTTCCTGCTCGCGCCGTACGTACGCAAGCTCGCGCGCTATACGATTCCCGACTTTCTCGGCACGCGCTTCTCGAGCACGCTCGTCAGGGCGCTCGCGGCGGTCGCCGCGATCCTGTGCTCGTTCGTCTATCTCGTCGCGCAGATACAGGGCATCGGCCTCATCGCGACGCGCTTCATCGGTGTCGACTTCTCGATCGGCATCTTCTGCGGACTTGCGGGGATCCTCGTCTGCTCGTTTCTTGGCGGGATGCGCGCGGTCACGTGGACCCAGGTCGCGCAGTACATCATTCTGATCATCGCGATCCTGCTGCCGGTTTCGCTGATCGCGATGAAGAACGGCCTCGGGCCCGTGCCGCAGTTCAACTACGGCCACCTGATGTCGCGCGTCGAAACGCTCGAGGCGCAGGTGCGCGACGCGCCGCAGGAACGGCAGGTGCGCGACGCGTATCGCCGACAGGCGGCCGAGATCCAGTCGCGGCTCGATCGGCTGCCGGCCTCGTATGAAGACGCGCATGCGAGGCTCGCGAACGAAGTCGCCGCGCTGCGCCGGCACAACGGGCCGCTGCGGGAGATCAACCAGCGCGAGCGGGAGCTCGCCGAGTTTCCGCGCGATCCCGCGGCGGCGCGGGTCGTGTGGGAGCAGATGCGCGACGATCTGCTCGCGCGCGCGGCTGATCCGGTGCCGATGCATGAGCCGTTTCCGGCCGCGAGCGATGACGACCGCCGACCGCGCGAACGGAACTTCCTCGCGCTGCTGCTGTGCCTGTCGCTCGGCACGGCGAGCTTGCCGCACATCCTGACGCGCTACAACACGACGACGTCGGTCGCGTCCGCACGCCGCTCGGTCGGCTGGACGCTGTTTTTCATCGCGCTGTTCTACTTGACGGTGCCGGTGCTCGCGGTGCTCATCAAGTACGAGATCCTGACGAACCTGGTGGGGCGGCCGTTTGCCGATCTGCCCGCGTGGATCACGCAATGGCACAGATTCGAGCCGGGGCTCATCAGCGTCGTCGACCAGCTCCGCGACGGCATTGTTCATTGGTCCGAGATCCAGATGCAGCCCGACATCGTCGTGCTCGCGGCGCCGGAGATCGCGGGGCTGCCGTACGTCGTGTCGGGGCTGGTCGCGGCGGGCGCGCTCGCCGCGGCGCTGTCGACGGCGGACGGCTTGCTGCTGACGATCGCGAACGCGCTGTCGCACGACGTCTACTACCACATGGTTGCGCCTGACGCGTCGAGCCAGCGGCGCGTGACGATCTCGAAGGTGCTGCTGCTCGGCGTCGCGCTGTTCGCGTCGTACGTCGCGTCGCTGAATACCGGGAAGATCCTGTTTCTCGTCGGGGCGGCATTCTCGCTCGCGGCTTCGAGCTTCTTCCCGGTGCTCGTGCTTGGCGTGTTCTGGAAGCGCACGACGACGCGCGGCGCGGTCGCGGGGATGGTGACGGGGCTCGGCGTGTGCATCTACTACATCGTGTCGACATACCCGTTCTTCACGCAGATCACGGGCTTCGCGGGGCCGAGCTGGTTCGGCATCGAGCCGATCAGCTCCGGTGTGTTCGGCGTGCCGGCGGGGTTCGCGATGGCGATCGTCGCGAGCCTGCTGGATCGGCGGCCGGATGCGTATACGAACGCGCTCGTCGACTATATCCGGCATCCTTGATGTCGGGTTTCTCCCGGGGGTGGCGGCCTGTCCCCGGAGTTTGCTATACTTGCCGTCTTCCCGGAGAGATGGATGAGTGGTTTAAGTCGCACGCCTGGAAAGCGTGTATAGGTTAATAACCTATCGGGGGTTCGAATCCCCCTCTCTCCGCCAGCGGACCTCTTAGCCTTGTCAGGCTTGGAATCCCCGCCAGATAAGGCCCTCCGGGCCGGTCTGCCACAGGTGGGTGTTACACTTGGACCATGAGCGAGCCAATGTGTACCCATCTTGCCAAGCGCGGTTCCGTCTACTACTTCCGCCGCAAAATCCCGCTTGACCTGATTGCCCATTACGACGGCAAGAATGAGGTCATGCGCTCCCTACGCACGTCCGATAAACGCGAAGCCGAGAAACTGGCACGCGAGGAAGGTGTACGACTCGACCGCGAATTCGCACAACTGCGCGAATCGCCCTCCGAAGCGGATCGGTCAGGCGGTGGAAACGGTCCGCAGCCGCCCTCCCGCCGCACCCAACCTATCGATGTTGACTACGCGGCGGGTAAGCACTTGGCGTATCTACGCAAGGCCCGGGACGACGCGGTGGCGCAGGGCGAAGTCGCACTCGAAGTGTTCATGGACCGGCAGCGCCTTCAGCTTGCGGAGCACGAGGACATATTGCAGGGCAAGGCGGAGCCGTATCAGCCGATTGGGCGACATGAGGCGCAGCGCAATGCCCTTCGGGCGTTCCTGTTCGGTGACGGCAGCGTTATCGAGTTCAACAGCCATGCGGCAGGACCGCGTCCTGCACCGGCCACCGCCCGCCACTCAGTAAGTTCAGGAACCGAGCTATCGGACCTCATCGACAAATGGGCGGCGGAAAAGCAACCGAAGCCGAAGACGGTCAGTCGGACGCGCAGCATCGCGCTAGATTTCGCGAAGCGCGTCGGCGTCTCGCGTACCCATCAGATCACCCGGCAGCACATCTTACAGTTCAAGGACGCTTTGCTGGCGGACGGCCAGAGCGCGGCGAACATCAACGTCAAGTTGCCCATGCTCGGCGTGATATTCAACTATGCCTGCGGCAACGATCTCGGGATGTCCTCGAACCCTGCCGCAAAGATTCGCGTAGCTGACAAGCGGCGAGCCAAGGACAAACGGCGCGAGTTCAACACAGCGGCGCTCAACGCCATTTTCGGTAGCCGCGTCTATACCGAGGGCTATCGTCCGCTTGCGGGCGGCGGCGAGGCTGCATACTGGCTCCCTCTGCTTGCCCTGTTCACCGGCGCACGCATCGAGGAATTGGCGCAGTTGCGCCCCGAGGACGTGTACGAAGAAAACTACACAGACAGACACGGAGCCGAGCAGAAGGCTTGGGTATTACGAATCACCGGGAATCTAGCCGAGGGACAGGAGATCAAGACGGAGAGCAGCGAACGGCGCGTCCCGTTACATACTGAACTCATCCGTCTGGGATTCGTTCAATTCGCCCAAGAGGCCAAGGGGCGCTCGCGAATCTTTCACAAGCTGCGCCCTGACGTGGACGGCAAAGAGAGCGGAAATTTTTCGAAGTGGTTCAGCCGTTACCTTCGGGCAGATTGCAAGGTGACGGATGAGCGAATGGTGTTCCACTCTTTCCGTCACACGTTCAAGCACCTTGCGCGACTTGCAGGCGTCTCCACTGAGGTCCATAACGCTTTGACCGGTCATGTAACCGGTGACGTGGCAGACAACTACGGAGGTCTTTCGTATCCGCTCGCCCCGCTGGTCGAAGCGATGTCACGATACCGAGTCTCGGGCGTGTATTTCCAGTAACGCGTATCAAATCGGGTAGAACTTTGTGTCACCGGGGAACTTATGACCTTCGCTAACGTAAATGATCCTGATGCGGTTCGCCGCGCAGTGCAAGAATTTGACGAACTTGTACGAGACGCATTCCTTCAGAAATACGGCTTTGGTAGAGCGCGGGACTATTTCCTGTTGGTAGAAGGCAAACGCTATGATTCGAAAGCGATCTTCGGCGCAGCGCATGGTTATCAGTTCCCCGACCTGGGGCCGCTCCACTGGAAACAGTTCAGCGGCGGCGCATTGACGGTCGAGCGGCTCCTCGAACGAATGGGCTTTGTGGTCGTTGGGCCCCGCCGGGCGCTAGACGAAGATTTGACCATTGCGCGAGAAGAGGTGGAGAGGTCGGGCGGATTCGACCCACATGACATTGAAGACGCACGCAAACGAACGTTCGCTGCCATCGTCATGCGCCAAGGGCAGTCTCTCTTTCGTCGTGAACTCCTTCGAGCTTACCAAGGCCGGTGTGCGATCACCGCATGCGACGTCACAGAAGTGCTGGAAGCCGCGCACATTATTCCGTATCAGGGCACGCAGACCAACCATATGAGCAACGGGCTTCTTCTGCGTGCCGATTTGCACACCTTGTTTGATCTCGGCTTGCTCGCAATCGCCCCCTCTTCAAGCACGGTTGTCATCGCCCCCTCGTTGCGCATGACGCACTACGGCTCGCTCCACGGGCAGAGCTTGTGGCTTCCGGCATCGACTAAAGACCGCCCAAGCGGGGAGGCGTTGTCAGTTCATTACCTTAAGACTGGCCTCGCGCCTTAGCATAGGGGGCAAAGGCCGTGAGCGAAACGCCGTTGATGACGATCTTCAAATGCACTCGACCAGTTGTATTCGAGACTGGCTTTCCGGACTATCCTTACTCCCTGCGCGGTACGGCGTTCATCGTTCGTTTTCTCGGCCTGCACTTTGTTCTTACTGCCGCCCACGTCATACGCGACTTCGAGGCATCGCAAGTTCGATTTCAATACCACCCGAACAGTCCAGATTTTATCCCATTGAAACGGCTGTACCGAATACATGGCGATGACGCCGACGATAGTGACCAATACGACATTGTCGTATTTTTGGTAAATGAACAAACCCTTGATCCCGTTCGGTTCCAAGGCTATTTTCCGTATGATTTGCAGCCGGTAGATGCCTTGACAATCTACAACTCAACAGCGAATTACGCATTTCGAGGTTTTCCCACGCATTTGCGCGAAACGGAATACGAACTGAGGCGGATAAAAATGCAGTCGATGTTGGGGGACGCGAAATATGAGAGACGCTCTTCCCGAAACCAGATGCACGTAATTCGCGTAAATCGGGTAGCCGAGATCGGTGATTTCGATGGACTCAGTGGTTCGCCGGTCTTCCAGATCAATCATATTGACGGCAGGTATAGCAGCGAAGCGTTTGCCGGAATGGTACTTCGGGGAACTGCCACCGCTGGCACTCTCGAATTCTTGGAGCACGGCAAGGTCATCAGCGTGCTAACGAAAATTGTAGACGGCGACGTCAAAGAGGACACGACGGCCTGATTCGCCTGTCGCCTGCAAGGCCCCATAGCTATGCTGTCGCCGCCTACAACGTGGTCGTTTCAATTGTGGCTCGCTATTCGGTCTCATCGTCGGGCGTCGGTACAGACTCCCATTCGCAGGCTTGACATACCGTCACGTACGGCGGGTCTACCTCCAGCTCCGGGGTGTAGAAGCTCCTCAGTTGGTACGAGCCACATTGTGGGCACCGGTCGGGCCGCTCGGATTCTTTTCGAATCACTGCGGAAGAAAAGACTTCAAGGACGTGGTGCGTGGCGTCCAAGGTCAACTGCGCGTCAATGGCGAGTGCATTGGAAGTGTGAGTAAGCCAATTCGCCATCTGCCATGCAGAGGCAGACACTTGCTTTAGGTACGAGCGTATATCTTTCGAATGGGCACCGGGTGCGGCCCAGTCAGCAATCATCTCGGCCCATTCCATGAAGTTTCCCCGCTTTGGAATCGCCGCGCCCTCCGGTATCTCAACGTACTCGGGCGCTGTCCGGACGAACGCAAGCAGGCACTCCCTGCACTTCATTCCGATGGCTTGGAAGTCTTCCGCCTCTGCCGCGTGGTCCATAGTAGCTGCTGCCTGCTCCCACCGCCGCCAGGCCGCGGCGAACCGGCTTTGGTTCGAAGACCCGGCCTTGCGTTGGTCACGCGCAGCGATTCGAGCCATTAGCCCGACATGAAACGAGATCAAATAGTCGAGGCTCGGAAACTCAGTCTGCGAGTAGAGATTCGTGGGGTTCGTAATCACCCACCAACGCCCGTCCGTAGCATGGACATCCCACACGACGTGCTTTCGTCCAAAGACGACCTCCGTCTTGATCCTCTCAAGATGGCGGACTCGAATAGGCTCATGATCGTCGGTCTTGTTCGACTGCCATTCGTAGTATTCGATGATTTCCTGCTCGTCGCGCTCCGAGCGACCTAGCACCGTTTTGCGGACATTCTCGATGAGTGGAACGGTTGGCAACGTGCAATTGCCTTCGGCGGGCACAGCCGCCCCTTCACTGTCGTTTGTGGTACTCATAGTATCTGCCCGTGATGTTGTGGTCTTGCGCGCTCGAAGACTGCAAATGCTCCGAAATTTACAGCGGGACTTCTACATCGCCACTAGCGACGGTAGTGGTCGTGCTCGTATTGACCGATTTGCCGGCATACAGATTCGGTGCCGCCAAGGCGTAGGCAGTTCTCGTACGCTCGTTGCGCGACCTGTCCAGCATGCGACCGGTCGAAGAATGCGTACAACAAGACAACCGCGCACACGGTAACTGCGGCGAGCGGCAACAGAAGTGACTTCACAGATATTCCATGAATCGTATAATGTGTGCAAATTGTAAGGTATGTGGCTGCGCAACCAATTTACGGGGAATCATGAGGACGCTTATATTGACCTTAGCGGCAATCGCCGCGCTGAATGCGTGCGGCCAATCTGAGGGGACGACCGCTGCGCCGCCGAGCGCGCAATCGGCCTCGCCGGTATCCGATCCTAGCCCCTTGGCAAATGCGCCCGTCAGTGCCCAAGCCGCATCAGTTGATGTGTGGGCGACCCTTAGCCCGGAGACGTTTCGAAAGCTGTATGACGAACTCGCGCAGGCTAACGGCGACGACACCATTAAGCGGATGAGCAAGACGAAAGACGGAGTTGCGGTGGTACTCAGCGACACCCAGTTTCAGCGCGGGGTAGCCGAAATGAAGAAGCTGGATTTGGCGAATGGGCGATTCAAAAGCAAGCTGGGCATCCGCCTGTCCATCGACAGCAAGGGCGGCGTGACGAAAATAACAGTGGTCGGCGACCGATCCGATCCCATCAACCTCATGCGCTTTATCGGCGCGGTGGGCGTAGTCAATACTATGCTGAACCCTGGCCTAGACGAGAAAGCCAACACGGACTTCCTTGCGACCCTCGGCCTCATGAGGGGCGATGATGACCCGTCCGTCGGACAGCCGGTTTCCTCGTTCAACCACGGCGGCGCGTTTCAATGCGTGTCAATGCCATCCGACCAAACAACAGGTGTTGGCTGCGTCGTAGAGCCGCGATCATAGCCCTCGGGCCGAATTGGCACCCTAACGTCGGCCCTTGCGCATACGCTTCTCGGCACCCTTCCACTCGTCGCTCCTGATGCGCCGCTCGGCTTCCGTCCTCACCCGATCAGTCAATTTCATCCAGCCAGATATCGGGGTCTCCAGCATGCAGTGCAAGCATTGAACCGTAGTATCGTCGCCGGGGTTCATCGGCATTCCGTGTTGATCGCTCTCACATTTGCGGCAGAACATCCTCGGGTTCACCACGCGGTTGGTCTTCGTCCGAAGCTGGACGCTCAGAGCATGCTGGACGCAGTTGTTGCCAGCCCTGCCAAGTTTATCGAACTCATGTTGCTGAAGGAGCTGATTGAGTCGTCCGCCATTGATGCGGAGGACACATTTGTCGGTGGAGGGTTCGGGCCAGGCGTCTACCTGGGCAGCGCTAGCCAGGCTTCAAAACGCCACCTCCAGCTTGCTGAGGTTGAGTACACGGTCAACTCGAAACATGGATTCACGCCACGCGCTACCGGACGCATCAGGACGCGAAGGCCGACCTGTTCGAATACATCGAAGTGTTTTACAACCGCAGTCGTCGTCATTCGTCGCTCGGCTCTGTTTCTCCAGGGCGGTTCCTTCGAGACTGGATCAAAGCTCAGCAGACCAAGGACGCCGCTGCATAACTCGGGACCGTTGGAAGGCGAAAAACCGAGGGAACCTCCGTCGTGGCCGATAACACGCAATGCATGTAGACCTGACGGTGGCGAGCAGGTAAGAATGAACTGTTTCGATCGATGAATGGATTCGCCCGCAACGCGTTCTCCATGCCGCGCTTGCCGTCTTCGACCCAGTTCTCAACCTCGGAAGGTGACAAGTCGTACGTTCGGCTGGCTACTGCCACCGTCGTCTTGCCTTGGATGATGTCCGGCACCAACGCGCTCTTGCCTTTCGCCGTCCATCCTTGTGCTCATCGTCGTTTTGTCCAGTTATGACGTGAGCAGGTTTTCACTGGGGCGGTACAACTCACTGCGCTGCTTCCGGATCAGGCGCACTGCACGCTCTCGGACTTCCGGGAAAACTTGCTTTGCTTCTTGCTCGTGACTTCATTTACTCAGGAGTTGGAGCTCCCACCAAAACCGGTGGCGATTCAGTGTGGCATAGGATCGCTTTCCCATTAAATCAGGTGTTTGCCCGATTCGGCTGCGCATGTCGTGCGAAATAATAGGCATAGCAATCGTGGGCCTCGTGCATTTCACGGTTTGAGGGCTGGACCGTCGGCATCTTGAAGTTTTGCAGATCAATATTGCCAATCGTTTCCGAGATTACAGGAAATAAAAGAACATATGTCGTACGGAGGATAATTTTCGCAAGGTGATTTGAATGAGAATTTTGGAATGGACTTGGAGGTATATGGAGCGGCTTGCTGCGCGCCGTGTGATGAATTATTTTGACGATATATCTTCTCTGGAAAGGAGGGCTTATTTGGGAGCCGTGCGAGGCGTTTCATGTCGAATTATATCGGTAGTCACATGTATTGCGATGAGCTCTTTTTTAAGTATCGCATATGCATCGCCTATTTATGGAATTGGGCGGAGCGACGGCGATTCTGATGAGATGAAAAAACCAACAAAGGAGTTATATCGAATTCTTAACTTTCCAGATTATATTCTCGAAGACGAGCGCCGAAAAATCGTTGATAAATATATGAATGCACGCGATGAGTATTTGCGCGGCGTTGACGGCGATCCGCGCGATCCTCCGCCGGTGGCAATCGGGCAATCAGACGACAAGATGGGCAGCGAATGGGACAATTGGCTGCATGATACGGCCACGGATATCATCCACGAGATTGCCAACATCAGCAACGGTGAGGCGGGTCTCGTGCAAGAGGACGCCGAGACGGGCGTCATCAGGGTGGCGAAGGAAACAGGCGGCGCTGAGGTCGACTTTGCCAGTCAGAATACTGAAGGTGAAATGCGTACTCGCCGGCTGACTGGTATTGCTGAAGGCACGAGCGACGATGATGCAGCCACCTTCGGCCAGTTGCGGGCGGTGAAGAGCATGACGGACCAGAACACGACGGATATCGCAGCGGCCAGCACGCTGGCGTCCGCGAACGCACTGGCGATGGCCAAAGCGTTGGGCGGTGGGGCCATAGTGGATGTGAACGATAAGATCACGGCCCCCTCGTACACGGTGGGCGGTACGGAGATGAACAACGTGGGCGATGCGCTGGCTAATCTCGACGGCCGAACGACGTCGAACACGGACGCGATCACCAGCATCACCGACCAGATCAGCAACATCAGCAACGGCGAGGTAGGCCCGGCGCAGCAGGATGCTGATACCAAGGTCATCACCGTGGCGGCTGCAACGGGCGGCGCGTCCATCGACGTGTCGGGCACGGATGGCGTGCGCGCGCTTTCCGGCGTGAAAGAGGCCACGCTGTCCGATACGAGCACCGAGGCGGTAACCGGCAAGCAATTGAATGCGACCAATACCGCCTTGGGTGCGCTGCAGGCCAGCGCCGTTCGGTACGACAATGCCGGCAAGAGCAGCATAACGTTCAACAGCGGCGGCAGCGCCGTGCAACTGAAGAACGTCGCTGACGGCACGGAAAATTCGGATGCAGTCAACCTCGGGCAACTGAAGAATGCGGGCATGATGAAGGAGGACGGTTCCAGCAACGCGGTCACTTACGGCGACACCGACAAGAGCACTGTCGAACTCGCCGGTTCGGACGGTACCACGCTGACCAACGTGAAAGCCGGGAGCGTAACGGCCGCCAGCACGGACGCCGTCAACGGCGGCCAGCTGTATGGCGCCTATCAATCGTCGGCCGAGGCGTTGGGAGGTGGTGCGACCATCAGCGCGAACGGCGTGTGGAATGGCCCCTCATACACCTTCGCGAGCGGCACAAGCTTCAACAACGTGGGAGATGCGTTGGGCAATCTGGATCAGCGTGTGAGCACGCTGGAAAGCGGTGGCAGCCCCGATAACGGCAATCCGGCCAACAATGGCATGTTCGATGGCCAGGGCGCCAATCGCGAGAGCCAGGAAACCGCACAGGCCAGCGGCACGTTTCCCACGGCGTCGGGGGCCCACATCGTCGCCAGCGGCAGCAATTCGACGGCAAGCGGTGCCAATGCGGTCGCTTCGGCCGATAACAGCGTGGCGCTCGGCGCGGATTCGGTCGCGGACCGCGCGAACAGCGTGTCGGTTGGCGCGGCGGGCGGCGAGCGGCAGATCACCAACGTCGCCGCCGGCATGGCGCCCACCGATGCGGCGAACCTGCGGCAGGTGAACCATGCACTCGCGTCGGCGAACCGGTACACCGACAGTTCGGTTCAGTCGCTGAGCAATACGATGAACCAGCGTTTTGACGACACGAACCGCGCGATCAACCAAGTCGCGATGAGCGCGTACGCGGGGATCGCAGCCGCGATGGCGATGCCTAACATGATGCCGTCCGGCCCGGGCAAGACGATCGTTGCGGCAGGCGGCGCCACCTACAAGGGGGGCGGCGCGATGGCTGCCGGTGCGACCTACCGTTCGCGCGACGGCAAGTGGCTGGTGAATGGCGCAGTCTCCGCCACGTCGATGGGCGACGCAGGGGTCCGCGCCCAGGTCGGCTATGAGTTCTGACAGAACGGCGCCGCGTCGCGCGGGGTGCGCCGAGAAAGCGGGGGAGCGAACTTTGAGGCTGCCAGCGCCGAACTTGTTGCACCAGCGGCGAATCGTTTCATGGCTGACAGTCACGCCACGCTCGAACAGCAGCTTCTCGATGTCGCGAAGGCTCAGCTGGAAGCTGAGAATACCAACGCACCGCGTGGCTGATGATCGACGCCGGAAACCGGTGGCCGTGGTAAAGCGATTTCGACTTTTTCATCATGCCATCTTAGCCGGCACCCTCGTCAACGTGACAATGCCATGGGCGACTGGGGGCTGGAATCATACCGGGCCTGGCTGGCCAAGCCCCGATTATCCCGGCGGGAAGATAGTAACGGGGCCCATTCGCGTTCACGGATCGACCCGCCCCATCCTGCGCGCCATCGCCGGACTCACCGCATGCGACGGATCGAAGCCGAAAAACGTCAGAACCTGCCGGGCGACTTCGTCGCGATCGTTGTCCGCGCAGATCATGTGGTAGCTGTTCTCCAGCACGATCCCGCGCGCGTCGGGCAAGTGCTTCAGCAGGAAGTCGGCCGAGCGCAGGCTCGTCAGCTCGTCCTCGCGCGCATGCAGCACGAGCGTCGGGCATTGCGTGTCGGCTGCGGCTGCGTGCGCCCAGTCTCGCATCCGGTCGACCTGGCGAATGCACGCAAGCGGCACCCATGGGTAGTGGAAATTGTCCTGACGCTCGAACTTCTTCTTCACGATCGCACGAATCGTCGGATTCTTGATGCCGAACGGCTCGCCCTCGTCGACGCGCAGCCGCTCCGACACGCCCGGCACGCGATACAGCAGATGTCTGAGCGATCGGTACCAGGGGGTCGACCAGCCGTCGATGAACATCGGCGTAGCCAGCAACGCGAGCCGTCCGCGCGCATGCCGCACGCGCTGACACAGCAGCAGCGCGACGAGTGCGCCCATGCACATGCCCGCGACATGCAGGGTCTCGTACTCGCCCTCGAGCGCGCGATACTGCTCGGCGACCGCGTCGAGCCACGCTTCCGCGCGCACGCCGACGAGATCCTCGGGGCGCGTGCCGTGCCCCGGCAGCGTGATCATGTGCGTATTGCCGCCCGCTCGGCGCATCGCCTTGTGCAGCGAGCCGAGATCGTACTGCGTCCCGCCGAGCCCGTGGATCAGCAGAATGCCTGTTTGGCCGGTCATGGCGCCCGCTCGCTCATTCGTCCGCCTGCCACACGCGCTCGATCTGCCAGACGCCCGCGACGACCGTCACGTCGACGTTCGAGTCGAGCAGCGGCGCGCCGTGGTCGGTGATCGTCTGCGTCCCGCCGTCGCGCTGCACGACGCGCAGCGATAGCGACGCGCGCTCCTCGCCCGCGATCTCGGCGCGCCAGTAGTCGCGCAGCGCGTCGCGGTCGCCGGGGTGCACGCGTTCGAGCACGAGCGACACGCTCGCGATCTGCGCGGCGCCGACGCCGACGCCGACGCCGACGCCGAATACGCGCTCGACGTCCCCGCTCCAGTCGATTCGCCCGGATTGCGGATCGAGCACGTACGCGATCTGGCCGGCGCTCGCGAGCGCGAGTTCCATGTTGTTCTGCAGCACCGCCGCGTGTTCGTGCACGCGTTCTCTGGTCGTTTTCAGCGTACTCACCGTCAGCACCAGCAGCGACGCAACCGCGAGATAGAGCTGGGCCTCGAGCAGCGAGCGGCCGTGATGCGCGTCGAGCGATGCGAACGGGCCGTCGCCCTGCGCGGTCTGCATGATCACGATCAGCGCGAGCGCGAGCACCGACGATGAGCCTGCGCGGCCGCCCAGCAACAGCGTCGCCGCGACGGTCAGGAACAGCGGGATGTAGGTCATCGCGAAGCCGGCGCCGATGCCGAATTTCGACGCGCTGTCGCCATCGAAGATCGCGAAGGCGCCGATCACGACCAGCACGAACGCGCCGATGCCGAGAATCAGGTCGAAGCGCTCGTGATCGCCCGAGCGGTGCGCGCGGAAGCGCGACCATGACGCGAGCACCGGCGTGACCAGCAGCACGCCGACGAAATCGGACGCGGCCCACACGAGGCCGACGTCGATGAACGACGCGCCCTTGACGACCGCGTACCAGGCCGCTCCGCCGATCGCGCCGAGCACGCCCGCGATCACGCCGGCCAGGATCACCGAGCGCAGGAAATACAGGCCTTCGAGCGAGAAACGGATGCGCCGCACGAACCCTACCGCGAGCGCGGCCGCGCCGACCTCGTCGATCGTGAACAGCGCCGCGTTGAACAGGTTGCCGTGCTCGATACCCGTCAGCGCGAGCTGCGCGGCCAGGAACGCGGCGGCCAGCTTCGGCCATTCGCGCACGGGGCGCAGCATGAACGCGCCGATCGTGACACCGGCCGGCAACCAGATGTAGCCCGTCAGCCGGACGGGACCGTTGAACGTATGCGAGATATAGCCGGTCGCGAGATACAGCATCGCCCAGAGCAGTGCGGCGACGAGTCCTGTCCGGGAACGCTTGGTATGCATCGAGGATTCCTGTGTGCTGCGGCGCGCAGGGCGAGCGTGCCGCCCAGTCCGTTAGAGGCGACGTGCCGGTGTCTGCAGATGCGAGCATGATATGCGTTCAGCACGCGGAGGTGAATACCGGGGCGACGTGACCCGGCCTCGTTTTCACGTGCGGCGTCTCGCGCAGCGATACGTAAGGTTTCGTATTCGGCGAGGGTGAGGTAGTGGATCGAAGTGTGCATGTGCTGTCTATTGTAATAGCTGTCGATCCAATCGACGCTTGGAGCAGCCCCCTGAAGCGCCGGGCACAGTCACCCACTTACGGTAACGGGCAGGCTTCGCAATCGATGCCGTTAAGTTCAGCCGTATCGATCAGACTGTCGCTTAAATGACAAGGCGCGAATGCCCAATGCCTCCACCTTTCTCGACCCTGATTTGAGTGGCAATGCGATCCTTGAGTCCATCGACGTGACTGATGACGCCAATCATCTTGCCACTCGCGTTGAGTGCGTCGAGTGCATTGAGGGCAATCTCCAGCGTGTCGCCATCGAGCGTGCCGAATCCTTCATCCAGGAACAGCGAGTCGATCGATGTCTTGTGACTCACGAGATCGGATAGCGCCAGCGCGAGCGCAAGACTGACAAGGAAGCTCTCGCCGCCCGACAGGGTGCGCGTGTCGCGCGTCGCATCGGCCTGCCATCGGTCGACGATCTCCAGCTCGAGTTCGCCCGTCGATTTGCGCCTCAGCAGATAGCGCGCATGCAGGCGGTCGAGATGCCGGTTCGCAAGCGTCAGAAGGTGGTCGAGCGTCAATCCCTGGGCAAATTTCCTGAATTTGTCGCCCTTGGCGGAGCCGATCAGCGAATCGAGACGCTGCCAGACGTCGGTCTCCTTCGCTTGCGCTTCGATTTGCGCGAAAAGCGCCTGCTGGCTGCGGCGCAATTCGTCATCGCGCGTCAGCAGTCCGCGCTTGCCGCCGAGTTGCCCGTTGATCGACGCGGTTTGCGCGTCCAGCGACTCGATTTGCGTCGTTAGCTCGTCGAGCGTCGCCTCGGATCGTGTCGGCTGAGACTGCACGCTCGCGAGCTTTTCATGCGCGGATTGCAGCAGTGCGCTTGCCGTCTGTTTGCCCTGTTCGCATTGCTGCTTCAGGGTCTGCAGACGCTTGCGCTCGTCGGCCGGCAGCAACGCGGCAAGAAATGCCGGCAGGTCGGGAAGCGGACTCGTCGCAAGCGCCGTTTGCCATGTTGCGGCAGCCTCGGCCAGGGTCGCGCGTTGCTGTGTCTGAAGGCCATCGAGCTGCGTGATGCGGCCGTCGAGCGATGCCAGCGCATGCGTGAACGATTCGATTCTGTCCACGCATGCCGACAACGCGTGTGCCGGATCATCGATCGCGGAGAAGTCGACGATCGCATCGGCGTCCGTGGCGTCTGTCGCGTCCGTTGCATCCGTTCGTTTTTGTTCGAGCTTGCGATGCCGCTCCCGCCACGTCTCCAATCGGGCGAGAGCCGCATCGCACTGCGCCTGCTGCCGGACACGCGCCTCCGACAGCGTTTGCAGCCGCTGTTGCATGCGTTGCCATTCCCGCCACTCGTCTTCGCGCGAGCGCAACCATGTATCGGCGTTTGCGGGCAGTTCGGCTTGCTCGAATTCCGCTTCGCGAATCGATGCCAGAAGTGCGCCTTCGTCACGCGTCAGCGCGGCCCGCAAGTCGGCAAGCTCCCGTCGGATTTCAGCCTGGCGTTCGTTCATCCCCTGAATGGCCTGCTCCAGCAACGCATGCGCGGCGCGGGCCGTTTGCAGCGCCTCCGCACGCTCGGCATCGACCTTGCGCGCGCCATTCAGTTCGTCTTCGGCTTGCTCGGCGGCATCCAGCGTTTGCTTCAGCGCCGCTGCGGCACCTTCGGCCAATTCCCTGCGTTCCGCGAGCCGTTCGGGAAGCGACCAGTCGGTGCGATCGAGCGGCTGGTCCGACTCCATCGATGCGGCCAGTTCGTCCCAGTTGCGCTGGCCCTGTTCGATCTCCGTCAGCAGACGCTCGTTCCGTGCCTGTTGCTGCTGGTATGTCGCGCGACGAGCCGCCAAGCTTTCCGAAGCGCTGCGCATTTGCTGGTCGGACGCCTGTATTGCCGCCTTCAGCGCGCGCAACGCGTTGGCGGTCGCCGAAACGTCAATGGCGCCATAAGCCTCGATCGCCGGGTGTTCGAGCGAACCGCAAAGCGGACACGCTTCGCCGGGTTGCAGCCGTTCGCGGTGTTCCGCGAGGCTGCGGATGATCTGTTCCTGTTCAAGCAGCTTCTGTTTGTCCGCTGCCTGCTCGTTCAGCTTGCCGTTTTCGGCTTGCAGAGCGTTCAGCCGGGGTTCGTGCTCGGCCATCTCCGCTTCGATCCGCTTCAGGCTTTCGACCAACGAATTCTGTTCGCTCGCATACGCGCGCTGTCGATTCGCCAGCTCTTCCAGCTTTTGCCACGCGACGAGATTGCGCTGAGCCGCTTGCCAGCGCTGGCGCCCATCGACCAGCGTGCTGCCGGCCAGACGCTGTTCTTGTGCGGCATGCAGTGCCCGGAGCCGTGTGTTCGCCTCCGACTTCGCTTGCTCGGCCCGTTCCACCGCCGCGACTTGCGTCGCGCTTTTTCCGCGCTCGTCCGCGAGTTTGCCGTCCAGTTCGCTGCCGGCCTTCTCGCGGCCCTGAATCGCGTCGGCGGTTTGCTGGCGATGGTCGAACTGCTGACGCCAGACGCCGATTCGCTCCCCAAGCGTCGCATGGTGCCGATTCGACGCGCATCGCTCGTCGAGCTGACGCTTTTCGGAATCGAGCGTTTCCAGTTGCCGTTGCGCATCCGCGCTGGTGCGCTCGGCCAGCTGCACGGCAATCCCGTGCTCGCGGTACTGCGTTGCCGCTTGGGCGACCCGGTCGCAACGGCGCTCCGCCAGTTCCGTCTCGGTCTTTTTGCAAGCGGCTTCCGCGCTCTGCAGTGCGTCGTAGAGCGGGCGCAGTGTTTCGGCGGGCTCGCTCGCGGCGAGTCGCGCCAGATCGCCGGCTGCCGCGTCGAATGCGGCGCGGGCCTTCGCGAGCCCTGCCTGTGCGGCCTGAATGGCTCCTTCCGCCTGGGCCATGTCCACGCGCCATTGCCGATGGGCGCGGAGTGTCTTCAACTGGCCGGCCAGCGTGCCGAGCTGCGCCGCGAGGGATGCGATCTCCTGCTGCATCGTTTCGCGTTGCTCGGTTGTCAGCAGGTCCATGCCGTTCGCCTGCACGCGCAGGTTCTTCAGCAGTTCGCTGGCCGCGCCGGCCCGTTCGTAGACGCGACGCGAAATCTCGCTGTAAATTTCGGTGCCCGTCAGTTCTTCCAGAAGCTCCGCGCGATCGTTGGCGTTCGCGTTCAGGAATGCGGCGAAGCCGCCTTGCGCGAGCAGCATCGAGCGTGTGAAGCGCGGAAAGTCGAGACGGGTGATCTCGGTCACGCGCTTGAGCTTCTCGCTGATCTGATTCGCCAGGATCGTGCCGTCGCCTTTCGCCAGTTCGACTTTGGGCTGCTGGAGTGCGCCGTCGACTTTGTCGCGTGCGCGGCGCTGGCTCCAGAACGCGCGGTAGACCTCGCCCTTCACCTCGAATTCCACTTCCGCGAGGCAATCGGCGGTGTGGCGCGTCATGATGTCGTTGACCGACGCGGACACTGTCTTGATCCGCGGCGTCTCGTGATAGAGCGCGAGGCAGATCGCATCGAGCAGCGTCGATTTGCCGGCGCCGGTCGGGCCGACGATCGCGAACAGCCCGTTGTCGGAGAACGGGGGTTTCGTGAAATCGATGCGCCACTCGCCCTTCAGCGAATTGAGGTTTTTGAGACGCAGACTGCGGATCTTCATGCGGCGTCCTCCGTGGTGGCCGCGACGATCGTCCGGTAGCGCTCGGTGAGCGACTGGCGCAAATTCTCGGGGAGATCCTCCTGTTCCAGCCGTCGGGCGAACACGTCGTGCGGATCGAGTTCGTCGAGCGTGACCCCGGCATCCGCCGTCAATTGCGCCGCCGCATTGCCGCGATCGCGGCGGATGCGCAGCACCTCCAGCGGCAGGTTCTCGGCGAGCGCTTGAATTCTTGCCGGAAGGTCGGACAGGTAGTCGTCTTCGGCGACCGTCACCTCCAGCCACGCCGGGTGCTCGGGTGTCGCGTTCTGCGCGATGCGCGGGAACGCATCGGCGAGCGACTTCAGATTACCGAGCAACGAAACGAGACGCTGGAATGCGGGCACGGGCAACGGCGTGACGGCCCGGAGGCCCGACTCGTCAAGGTCCACGAGCAACACTTCCTTTTGCTGCGAGGCTTCGTCGAAGCTGAGCGCGATGGGCGAGCCGCTGTAGCGGATGTGTTCGAGCCCGCCCACTTTCTGCGGCCGATGGATATGCCCGAGCGCCAGATAGTCGACCGGAGGAAATGCCGTGGTCGGAAACGCATCGAGCGTGCCGACGTAGATCTCGCGAACCGATTCGGTCGCGCTTGCGCCGACCGTCGTGAGATGGCCCGTCGCGATCAACGGCAAGCGTCGCCCGGTTTCCTGCGAGAGCTTGTCGCGGAGCGCGCTCGCGGCTTCGAACGTGGCTCGGTAGTAGGACTGGATCGAACGCAACAACAGTTGCTGCTTGTCCTCGGCGCTTTGTCCGGATTCGCTGCGCATCACGTCGCGTGCGCGGATGAACGGAATCGCGCAGACGACGCATCCGGGCATGCGGCCGGCATCGGCGCCGCGCTTCGGGAGGATGCGGATCTGGTCTTGTGGGGCGTCGGCGGACGGGACGACGCTCGCCGAGAGGCGTTCAAGCAAGGCGCTGCTTTCCCGCAACGTGGCGACGGAGTCGTGGTTGCCGCCGAGCAGCAGCAGCGCGACGCCGGCTTCATGCAGGCGCACGACGAGCTGGCTGTAGAGTTCGCGCGCATAGCTGGGCGGTGTGCCCGTATCGAAGATATCGCCGGCGATGACGACCGCATCGACGGCGTGGTCCTCGACCTGAACCATGAGCCAGTCAATGAGCGCTTGATGCTCCGCTTGACGGCTTTTTCCCATGAAACTCTGGCCCAGATGCCAATCGGACGTGTGAAGAACGCGCATAGTGAGGCAAGAAGATTGCAACTTATATGGTGAGCGAAGGTTCGGGGGCGGTGTCGATACCCATGGCCGTTGACGATTGCTGAACGATCAACGCGCTGGTTTGCCGGCGACCCGCCTTCTTCGATAGGGCCAACGGGCTTCCGGAAAAGCCCGTCAATATCCCCTGGATTCTGCCAGCAATCGCTATTACGATGTCGCCGGAGAAGGCATCTGAATTGCTGCTCCGCACTTCTGACGAGTGCGCGCAACTTTATCCGTCGTTCTCCTGCAGATCGAAAAAAGCGATCCACGATGAAAGCATCAGACGCCATTGCCAGGTTCCTCGCCGCGCACGACGTCCAACATTGCTTCGAGCTGGTTGGCGGAATGATCACGCATCTGCTGGACAGTTTCTCGCAAAACGGGCGCTTCAACATCGTATCGATGCATCATGAGCAAGCCGCGGCCTTTGCGGCGGAAGGCGTCGCGCGCTGCCACATGGGCAGGAAAGTCGCCGTTGCATTGGGCACCAGCGGTCCCGGGACGACTAACCTGATCACGGGCATCGGCAGTTGCTGGCTGGATTCCGTGCCTTGCATGTTCATCACCGGGCAGGTCAATACTCATGAACTGAAGGGCGATCGGGCGATACGGCAGCAGGGCTTCCAGGAGCTCGACATCGTGCCGATGGTCAGTTCGATTACCAAGCATGCGGTCCAGGTGAGGGATGCGAGCGAACTGCTGCCGCAACTGCACGGCGCATTGTCGATCGCGCTGTCCGGCCGGCAGGGCCCGGTACTGATCGACATTCCGAATGACGTGCAGCGCAAGGAGATTCCGGATGCGGTCGTCGGTCAATGGCTGGACAAGCCATTGGCCGTGCTCGACCGGCATGCGCCCTGCATGCGCGACATCGACGCCATGCGCGACCTGTGCCGGACAGCCGAGCGGCCGCTCGTCTGCTTCGGGGGCGGCGCGCGCTGGGCGCCGTCGATGCCCGCATGGATCGCGGCATTGGAGCGCGCGAGGATACCCTACGTCAGCACTTTGATGGGACACGAGCGTGTGGTCGTCGACGCGCACTACTTCAATATGATTGGCGCGTACGGCAATCGGGAAGCGAACTGGGCCGTGCAAAACTGCGACCTGCTGATCGCGATCGGGGCGCGCCTCGACGTGCGCCAGACTGGCGCGGACACCGACGATTTCGCGCGCAATGCACGTGTCGTTCAGATCGACATCGACGCTGCGCAGTTGAACAATCGGATCAAGACCGCGCAGACCTTGTGCTGTGACGCGGAATCTTTCTTTCGATCCTTCCCTGTCGGCCTCGATACATTCGCTGCCGCCCGGCCGGATTGGGTCGAAAGACTCATGGCCCTGAGAACGAGGTACGCCCGCAACGAATATCCGGACTGGGACATCAGCCCCGGCGCCGTATTCGCGCTGCTGAACAAGGCGATGGCCGGCAAAGCCGTTCACTATGTGTGCGACGTCGGCAATCATCAGATGTGGGCCGCCCAGGGCCTTCGCCTCGGCAACATGCAAGCCGCCCACTACAGCGGCGGCATGGGCGCGATGGGTTTCGCGCTGCCGGCGGCGCTCGGTATCGCGTGTAGCGCAATCGGCAAAACCGTCGTGATCACGGGCGACGGCAGTCTGCAGATCAACATTCAGGAGCTCGATACGCTGAACCGGCTCCAGCTCGACGTGGCCGTCATCGTGATGAACAACTATTCGCTGGGAATGGTCAAGAATTTCCAGGACATGTATTTCGACGGCAGGAACACGTCGACGAAGCAGGGATATAGCTGCCCGTCCTTTGTCGATCTCGCTCGGGCATACGGTATCGCCGGCACGACGGTCAGCACGCCGGCCGAGCTGGAAAAGGCGATCGATAGGGTGACGGCCTCGACCCGGCCGGTGCTGGTGGAAATTGTAATGCCGTACGCGACGGAATGCCGGCCTCGGTTGGCGTTCGGCAACAAGCTCGACAACCAGCATCCGGAAATCGGCTAGGCGCTGTTTCGATGACTGTTCGCCGACGTCGCCGACGCCAACGTCGCCGTCGCCGTCGTCGCCGGCGCGGCGCATGCGAGCGTATCTGGACTCGTTCGTCGGGCGTGCAAGGCCAATGGCGTCGGCATGCGGGCTGCGTCGCGCGGCTTATTCGCCTTGCTGCGGGGCATGGAACCGTCGACGGCACCTGCCGCGTGCTGTCGTGCCGAGGCCTGTACGCCGGGCTGGCGCTACTGACCCGCTTGGATCGCGGGATTTCAGCAGGCGTCGTCGATTGATCGCGCGCTCCACTGAAGGGCGCGGCGCAGCGACGCCGAACGCGCGCCGCCCCGAGGTTCCGCTCCATGCCGATGGCCGAGAATTCACGGCGATACTGCGCCGGCCGGCGGGCCATACCATAGACTGCGCGGGTCGCTCATGTCAGTGACCTCGTACAACGGATATTTGCGATCCAGCTTCGCACCGCCGTCGCGGGTCACGGGCGTCCAGCGCAGGTTCGCGACGCTGCTGCTCGAGCGCGTCATCATCGCGTCGAACGGGATCGTCAAGTAGATGCCCTTGTCGAAGCTGCCCTCCCCGAACTGGGTGGACGATACGTCGGTCTTCGTCGCATAGGCGCCGATCACGACGCCGTTGCGGAAGCGCCGGGAGATGTCGAGGGTCGCCCCCTTGTCCTTCGCCAGATACCGGCCGACGCTCAGGTTGACCTGAACACCTTGCCAGCCGGTATCCCAATAGGCCGTCACGTGTCCGGTGAGCGTCCTGTAGCCGCGCATCGAGAAGTCCTGGCGGAAGCCGCGCTGCCGCACCGCGTTTGCGTCGATGCCGATCGCGAGACGGCTGCCCTGGGGCCGATACAGCCACTCCGCGCCGACGCCCGCGAACATGCTTTCGAGCAGCCCTCCGTACACGCTGTAGAACTGATCGTTGCCGAGGCGTCCCATCTTCGTCAGCTGGAGCAGCGGCAGCGTGACGCGCGAAGTCGTCAGGTATTCGCGCAAATAGGTGCGCACGCGCGGCAGGTTGCTGCTCGCCGTGTAGGTGAACTTGCTGTAGTTGTCGACGAGCCCGACGTTCAGCGCTGCGCCGAGCCATGCGCCGCCCGGCACTCTCAGCTCGCCATATGCATTGGCCGAGACCTGATAGAGCAGGAATCCGTTCGGACCGCCGAGGGTCTGCTGATAACCCGGTCCGATCGACAGGACGAAGGCCTTGGGCGGCTGCGCGAACAGGGTCGGCAGCATGTCGATCGACTGATTCGCGAGCGGTCTGCCGAGCGTCACGGCGGATGCCTGTTCGCTCGGCGGAAGGGCGCGGGTGCGGTTCGCGAGCCACTGCGCGCGCTGCACCTGGTAGTCGGCGACGGGCGCGCCGTGTTCGAGCGCGACGACGTGAAAGGTGCGGATGTTGAGCGGCGCATCGCGATTCAAGATGGCCGCGATGCGATCGATGTGGTCGTGCAAGTAAAAGGCGTTGACGTAATCGAACGCGACGACGAGCTCCGTTCCGAGGGCATGGATGCTGCGTACGTGCCATTTCGTTTGCGCTTGCAGTTGTTGCGCGGTATCGGACCAGTCTCGCTCGAAGGCAGAGGGCGACGCGTGGTCGATGCGCGGTGTCGAGGCGACGATGGACCGAGCGTCGCCCGTCGGCCTGTCGTTTTGACGCTCGCGTGGCGCGGCGTTCACGGCGGGCTGCGTCGCCGGCGGCGGCGGCGGATTGCCCAGTTTGGGCATCGATGCATTCCCGAGATTGCCGTGCAGCGAGACGCCGAACATCACGCGCGTGCCGCGCTCGAAACCGAGACTCAAGTCGACGTTGCGGGTGGCGCGGTACACTGCGCCGAAGTTGAACGGCGTTCTGTCCTTCAATACCTCCCCGAACGGTTCGTGCCGATAGTCGTTTCCGTCGTATTCGGCCTTCAGGATGAGGCGTTCGTAGGGCGTTTGGTATTGCACGCCGCCAAATGGCGACACCCGCCCGCGAAACCACGAACTGTAGCCGAGCTCGCCGCCGTTCGGCGTCGAGCTTCCGACGCGGTTGTCGAAGCGGCGTCCGAAAGCGGCGAGCGGATTCGGCAAATTGCCGCGTGCGCCGACATAGCCCCAGCCCAGGCCGGCGCTCCAGTCGAACGGGCCCGTTCGCTTGCTTGCCACCACGTACTCGCCGGGGAAGAGTCCAGATCCCGCGATGTCGCGAAAGCCGAAGGCCACTTCAGGCAGATACGCCGATTCGCGCCATAGCCGGATTTTTGCGTCGATGCTCTTGTCCTTGTAAGTCTGGGTTCCGCTGAGTGAGACGGGCCCATAGGGTTGATTGCTGACATCCGTGTACCGGAATCCGATCTCCAGCCAGTGGAGCGGCTGCAACGTGAAATTGAGCCGCGTGTACGGACTGACGTGGCTCACGCTGATCGATGCTTCACCCGCGTCGTTCATCCGGGCCGTGGGCGTCTGCAAGATGCCGGCCGTGCCCCAGTCGCCTCCCGTCACGGGAAATTCGGCGGACCGCGTCGGCGCACCGGTCAGGAACTCGGTCTGATGAGCGGGCGCGAGGCGAGGGGCGGGCAACGGCGTGCCGTCGTCGAGTCCCGACACGCCCTGTGTCGCGAGAAATTCGATCAGCGCGCGCGACAGAACCGGCGTCCAGCGACTGCCGCGATCCGGCGCCCAGATCCAACTGCCCGGCGCGGGCGTATCTTGCGTTTCCCGGTTCCAGGCGGCCACCTTGCTTTCGCCGACCGTGCCGTCCGGCTGAGCAATCCATGCGACGTCCGGAGCGGCTCCGGGGTCGCACGCAAGCACGTACGGCAAGGCTTCGACGTCCTGCGCATGGGCCACCGTACAGAGTGTGCCGTCTTTGCGCACGACGGTGACGGTCGACGGGCGATCGGGAATCGTCACGATGTCGCCGGCTTCGAGATAGGGGTTGCTGGCGGGATTGGCCTGAAGCCACCGTCCATCGATTCGCGCTACGACCACGCGGCCGGTTGCGGGGCGCGCGGAAACCATCGCCGCAATGCGCGCACGGGCGGCCCGCGCGGCCGGCGTGAGCGCGGGCAGTGCGTCGATATCGGCGATCAGGCGGCGCTTCTTCGCTTGCTGTGCGGCGATTTCCCGGGTCGAACGCCAGCTCAGGCCGCTCAGGTACAGCGGGGCGGCGGCGGGCGACGCGCCGACGGGCGGGATTGGCTGACGGGAAGCCAGCCAATCGCCGAGAGACATGGGGGCGGCGATGGTCTCGTTCGCGCCGGCTTGAACGCTGAAGGGAATAGTGCATGCAAGCGCAACGGCCAGCCATGCGTAGCCGCGCCGATCGCGGCCCGCAGTCTTATGCGTCGGCATGCTAAAGGTTCACCGGCCAGCGTTGCCAACTGATGCAAAAGGTCTTGTCCAGGCACTGCTCGCCGTAGACGACCGTCGCCGCGCGGCCGACGGTCTTGATGGCATATCGGGCGGGCGGCAATGCGGCCGGACCTGTCGACGACTCGACGAACCAGCGCAAATCGGGATCGGGTTTCCCGTAGTAGGCCGTGCCGCCTGGCATGGAGATCGACGCGACGGTGAGCGTATCGGTCAGCCCATATGCGTAGCCGGGCATGACGTCGCGCCGCCGTTCGATGGTCGCGGTGCCTGAGACGCTGTCCCACGGCGGCTGCGCTGACAGCCGGACACTCGTCCATTCGACGGGCAACCCCGTGCCGCCGACCACGCGTCCGTTCTGCAGTCGCAACGTCTCCTTGCCGCCTCCGCTATACCAGGTCTCGATCGGCCCGAGCGGATCGCGATCGACGTAGCCGAGAATCATCAATGTCGCGCGGCCGCGAACCGAAATGCGCAGATAGCGATAGCGCGAATCGATTCGCGTGCCTTCAGTCTGGCGATGACCGACGCCCCAATACACATGGGCGACATCGGCAAGGCCTTGCATCGACGTCGAGCAGCCGCAAAGCAGAACGATCCAAAGCGGTAGCAGTAGGCGCACGGACATATCGGAGAGGGGAGGGCGGGTCTTTTCGCTTCTGCATAAGCGAAGGGCCCCAATGGGGCCCTTCGTTCGAGATTCGCTGGTTGGTCAGTGGGTGCCCGTCGTGCCGTTGCTGCCGCCTCCCGAGCTCGCCGCGACGCCGATCGCGACAGCGGCCGCGACGCCCGCGCCGACCGCGGCAATCGTGCCGACGCTCACGCCGCCAAACGTCGCCGCGCCTCCCGCTCCGGCTGTGCCGGCCGTGCCGGCTGCGCTTGTGCCGCCGCCGTTCAGGAGTACTCCCGGAGCCCGTTCCTGGGCTTGCAGATCGATGGCGGGCGCCGCAGTTGCCGGCGCATCTTGAGCATGAACGAAGGACGGTATCGCCAGGACCGTTGCGATCAAAGACGCATTCAGGGCTTTCATGGTTTTCAACTCCTGTGTTCTTTGGGCGGCCGCGCTCGCATGAATTGCAGTCGGCCTCATACTGGCAATCGAACTCCTGATGAGTATAGGCTATCTGTCTCGCTCTAGTGTGAATAACGATGCGGTCTGAAATTTCATATCGAATGAATTAATGTCGAGATAATTGCCGGTCGCGATTAAAATTCCGGAAGAAAACGGCATGATTCCGGATAAGGACGGTTGCGGTAGAAAAGACTAGTCCATGTTGGGAGAAGTTGCATTGAGTCACGCCGCAAGCCATGCCTTGCGAGGTCGATTTATCAGGCTTGGTCTATTCATTCTAAATATTCGGGTAATTGTTCGAGTAATTGAAATATCGGGCGATTGGATCGAGCGGTCGCTGCATGCGCAAGGGAAAACGCGCGAAACGATGAAACGCTGAACGAAATAATTTATGGTGCGCGTCGAAATATCCATCGCAGATCTTCTCGACGCGTGAAGCGCGGGTTCGATACCGATCTGCGTCGTACCCACGGGCGAAAGCGTTGTGTAGAATCCGTGACGCAGGCAGGAATGCAAGGTTAGGAGAATGGCGGACGCATGCCGCGAATCATGCGCGCCGGAAGGGACGTAAGCCGGATTGGCCGGCAATGGCCGCGAGCCCGTTCCATCACGCTGTTGTGACGTATATGGCGACAACGAGGCACTCGTCGAGAGCGTCCTCGAGCAGTACAGAGCCGGTAGTCAGGCTTTGATGCGGCGACGCTGTGTTGCAGAAAGCGAGATGTTCAATTGACCGAAAAGATAAAAAGCCGAATGAACGTCAAAAGACCTATCCTGCGGCGTGAGCTTTCATTGACCGGATTTCCTTTCCGCAATGGCCGTCCGTTCATTCGTGATGCGTTGCTGCGTTCGGTCGCGTTTTTGCGTCACGGTCTCCTGTGCTTTTCACTGTGCGCGTTCATTTGGCCGGCGCACGCGCAAGTCGTTTCGCTGGTTCCGTCCGCATCCGTCAGTTCGGATTTGCGCTCGGCCGTCCCGCTCCCACCGATCGACAATATGCTGTCGATCGACAGTGCCTCTACGCAGCCGGGAGACGCGCTTCAGTCGCCATCGCCGCCACCGCCGCCGCTGCCGGGGGCGAAACTGATCAAGGATGCCACCCTGAAGAACACGGGCCCGGTGAACGAGCCGTCGCGCGCATGCGGCCCGCTCGGATGTCGCGGCGATCCGATCGATTGCCCGCCGTCGGCAGGGGGCGGCCCGACATCCATCACGCGCAGGGCGGACGGCACGCCCGAGCTGCCGGATCTCTGCGGACGCGCGCGCGTCGCGTCCGCCGCGCCGCTGACCGATTTTCAGATCTTCGTACAGCAGAATATCGGCAGGGCGCTGCCGCTGTTCGGCTACAACTTTTTTTCGTCGACCACGACCTTTCGCTCGCTGGATAACGTTCCGGTTCCGGACGACTACGTCATCGGTCCCGGGGACGAAGTGCTGCTGCATGCGTGGGGCGGCGTCGCGGGCGATCAGCGGCTGGTTGTGGATCGCAACGGTCAGGTGAGCATTCCGGGCGTTGGCGTGGTGACGGTGGCGGGCGCGCGCGCTTCCGAGCTCGATACGCTGCTGCGTGGAGGGCTCGGCCGGTATTTCACGGATTTCAACGTGAATGCGACGCTCGGTCGTCTGCGATCGATCCAGGTTTATGTCGTGGGCAAGGCGATGGCGCCGGGCAGCTACACGGTGCCCGGTACGTCGACGATCATCAATGCGCTGTTTGCGAGCGGAGGCCCGGCGCTCAACGGGTCGATGCGTGCGGTGGCGCTGTATCGGAACGGCCGTCAGATCGCGACGCTCGACGTCTACGGCTTCCTGACCCACGGCACGGTGAAGGACGACGCTCATTTGCTGCCGGGCGATGTCATCGTCATTCCGCCCGCAGGGCCGCGCGTTGCATTGACGGGCGCGCTCGACGCCCCCGGTATCTACGAACTGCGCAAATCGGACGAGACGCTGCGTGAACTGCTGGACGACGCAGGCGGCATCACGGCGCTGACGAGTCTCGACCGGGTGATGATCGAGCGGGTGAATGCGGCCGACGGCGCCGCGCCGCGCTCCGTGCAAGACGCGCGGCTCGACGACGGCGGGCTCTCGACGGTCATGAAGGACGGCGACATCGTGACGCTGTCCATGGTGTCGCAGAAATTCTCGAATGCGGTGACGTTGCGCGGCAACGTCGCGGCGCCGCTCAGGTATCCGTACAAACAGGGGATGACGCTTGCGGACTTGCTGCCGTCGCCGGAGGCCGTGCTGACGCCGGACTACTTCACGCGCAAGAACATCCTGGTCGAGTATTCGAAGAGCGGCACGGCCGCCGAGGGCAGGCGGCCGTTCGACGGCGTACGGAATCTGGTCGACGAGCCCAACTGGCGTTACGCGATCATTCAGCGTCTCGATCCGGTCACGCTGACCGAAAACCTGATTCCGTTCAATCTGCGGGCGGTGATGACGAAAGGCAGCCCGGAAGCCGGCATCGCGCTGCAATCCGGAGATGTCGTGACGATCTTCGGCAAAAGGGATTTGCGCAATCCCGTCGACGACAACAAGAGTCTCGTGCGCGTGGACGGCGAAGTGCGCGCGCCCGGCGTCTACCAGCTGAATGCGGGCGAATCCCTGCGCGAGCTGCTGCAGCGGGCCGGCGGCCTCACGAGCAATGCCTATGTGTTCGGTGTCGAGTTCACGCGCGAGTCGACGCGCAACCAGCAGCAGCAAAATCTGAATGCGGCGCTCGAGCGCGCGACGCTGCAGGCGAACAGCAAACTCGCCGCCGCGGTGGCGAATCTACCGACCGGGGATACGCAGTACCTGCAGGCCCAGATGGCGGCGGCTCAGCAAGCGCAGCTCGTGCGACTCCGGGAGCTCAAGCCTACCGGACGCGTTTCCCTGGAATTGAACACCAGCGCAAGCCGCGTCAGCGATCTGCCGGACCTGCCGCTGCACGACGGCGACGCGATCTACGTGCCGCCGGTGCCGGCGTTCGTGACCGTCTACGGCGCCGTGGACAATCAGAATGCGGTGATCTGGAAGCTTCATCGGACGGTCGTCGATACGTTGAAAGTCGCCGGAGTTCAGCAGGACACGGCGGACCTCGATTCGGCATTCGTGCTGCGCGCCGACGGCAGCGTCGCATCGGCGAGCAATTACGGCTTGTTCGGCAGCTTTAACGCGCTCGAGCTGATGCCGGGCGACACGCTCGTCGTTCCCGAGAAGCTCGATCGGCGCTCCGGCATGACGAAGTTCCTTGCCGGTCTCAAGGATTGGTCGCAGGTGCTGGCCAACTTCGGCCTGGGCGCGGCTGCAATCAAGGTGCTCAGGTAAACCGATGGCTGAACGGAACGCCGCCCGCACCGGGCCCGCCGACGCCGGAACGCATGCGCCCAGGGGCCCCGCCCTCAGTCGTGCCGACGTGCTGATCGCGCTCGGACACGGCAAGGGGCTGATCGCGCGCATCGTGGCGGCGCTGGGCGCGCTGGGCGTCGTGTTGGCGCTGGTGCTGCCGCCCGTCTACCAGGCGAGAACGGTGTTGCTGCCGCCCGAAGAGTCGCACGGGCTGTTCGGCCGTTCGCTGGGCGGTCTCGACGCCGTGGCGGGCGTCGCGATGGGGCTTGAGCTCAAGACGCCGGACGAGCTGTATGTCGCCTTGTTGAAGAGCACGTCGATCGAAGACGGCCTGATCCGGCAGTTCGACCTGCGCAGCCGATATCGAGTCGACACGATGCACGCCGCTCGCAAGGCGCTGCAGTCGCGCGTCAACATCACCGTGGACAAGAAGTCCGGGCTCCTGAGCATTGCGGTGGACGACACGAATCCCGCCGTGGCGGCGGATCTGGCCAACGCGCACGTAGCAGCGCTCGCCAAGCTGCTCGACCGCATTGCTGTCACGGAGGCGCAGCAGCGGCGCGCGTTCCTCGAGAAGGAGGTTGCCAAATCGCGGAGCGCGCTCGCCAAGGCACAGGATGCGTATGTTCGGTTGCAGGCGAAATCGGGCGTCGTCAGCGTGGATGCGGACACGCAGCTCGCGATCCGGCACAGCGCCGAGATCCGCTCGCTGCTGGCCGCCAAGCAGATCGAGCGGAGCTCGCTTGGCACCTATGCGACCGCCGAGAATCCGCAGGTCAAGCGAATCGAGGCGGAAGTGGCGACGCTCAAGGCGCAACTCGAGAAAATCGAGAACGGCGATGCGGCGTCCTTCAGGGGAACGGATGCGGGCATGGCGACGCTGCGCAGCTACCGGGAAATGAAGTACCAGGAGAGCGTCGTGGACGTCCTGTCCCGGCAATACGAACTGGCGCGCGTCGATGAGGCGAAGAGCGGTCCGCTCGTGCAGCAGGTCGACGTCGCCGCGCCGCCGGAGAGAAAGGTCAAGCCGTCGCGGCTGCTCATCCTGCTGGGATGCCTGGCCGCGGGTGTCGTATTGGCGGTGACGGTGGTCATCGGCAGGGCGTTCGGCCGGCAGATGATCGACAGCGCCGAGAAAAGCGGTGATCTCGCGCGCCTCAAGCATGCCTGGACGATTACTTTCAGGAGAACGCGATCGTGAAGGCTGTCATTCTCGCCGGCGGGCTCGGCACGCGATTCGCCGAGGAGACGATTTCCCGGCCGAAGCCGATGATCGAGATCGGCGGCAAGCCGATTCTCTGGCACATCCTCAAGATGTACTCCCACTACGGCATCGATGAATTCATCATCTGCTGCGGCTATCGGGGATACGTCATCAAGGAGTATTTCGCGAATTACTTCCTGCACATGTCGGACGTGACGTTCGATGTGCAGAAGAACAGCATGGAAGTTCATTACCGCTACTCGGAGCCGTGGCGCGTCACGCTCGTCGACACCGGCGAGGCGACCATGACGGGCGGACGGATCAGGCGCGTGCGGCAGTACGTCGAGGGCGAAGACATGTTCTGCCTCACGTATGGCGACGGACTGTGCGACGTGGATCTCGGCCGGTTGATCGCGTTTCACCGCGAGCACGGCGGCAAGGCGACGCTGACCGCGGTTCATCCGCCGGCGAGGTTCGGCGTGCTCGACATTCGCGCTGATCGGCAGGTCGTCGATTTCACCGAGAAGCCGCGCCTCGACGGCGGCATGATCAACGGCGGGTTCTTCGTGTTGTCTCCGTCGGTCATCGATCTCATCGACGGCGATTCGACCGTCTGGGAGCGAGAGCCGCTCGAGCGGCTCGCGAGATCCAACGAGCTCAGGGCTTATCCGCACGACGGATTCTGGCAGTGCATGGACACATTGCGCGACAAGCTGCTGCTCGACAGCATGTGGGCGGCGGGCAGCGCGCCTTGGAAAAAATGGAATTGACGATGGCCGCCACCGATCCTCATTTCTGGCGGGCGAAGCGCGTGCTCGTCACCGGGCATACGGGCTTCAAGGGAAGCTGGCTTTGCCTGTGGCTGCAATCGCTCGGCGCGCGCGTCCACGGCCTCGCGCTGGAGCCGTCGTCCCGTCCGTCGCTGTTCGACGAGGCGCGCGTCGGGCAGCGCATGTCCGGCGCGATCGGCGACATACGCGATTACGGCGTCGTCCACCGGGCGATCGCCGACTGCATGCCGGAGATCGTGATTCATCTCGCTGCGCAGCCCCTCGTGCGCACCGCCTATGCGGACCCGTTGCTGACGTACGGAACCAACGTCATGGGCACGGTCAACCTGCTGGAGGCGCTGCGACGGACCGGCTGCGCGCGAGCGGTCGTCAACGTCACCACGGACAAGTGCTACGAGAACAGGGACTGGCCTTGGGGCTATCGCGAAAGCGACGCGCTCGGCGGCCACGATCCGTACAGCAGCAGCAAGGCGTGCTCCGAGATCGTCAGCAGCGCTTACCGTCGCTCGTTTCTCGGACAGGACTCGGTTGCGCTCGCGACCGCGAGAGCCGGCAACGTCATCGGCGGTGGAGACTGGGCCGCGGACCGTCTCGTGCCCGATGTGCTCGGCGCTTTCGCCGACGGCCGGCCGGCGGTCATCCGCCATCCGCACGCGGTTCGGCCGTGGCAGCACGTCCTGGAGCCTTTGTCGGGTTATCTGCGGCTCGCCGAGCGTCTATACGTCGATGGAAACCAGTGGGCGGACGCATGGAACTTCGGTCCGGACGAGGCGGAGACGCGCACGGTCGAGTGGGTTGTTTCGCGGATGGCCCGCATGTGGGGCGAAGATGCGCGATGGCGGCGCGATGAAGGAAGCCATCCTCACGAAGCCGCGCAATTGAAGCTCGACGTGTCGAAAGCGCGGGCGGAACTGGACTGGCGAGCGCGGTGGCGCCTGATGCGCGCGCTCGAATGCACGATCGCATGGCATCGCGCGTGGCTGGCGCGCGAGGACATGAGAGCCGTGTGTCTCGAACAGATCGCCGAATTCGATACTTCAGCCGAGACGAACTAGACACATGGATACCATCAGCACTCCTTCCGTGCCGGACGCCGCGAGAAGCGCGGACGTCATCCGTGCAGAAATCGCCGCGCTGGTCCAGGAGTATGCGAACGCAACGCAGGCGCGCGGCCCGTTCGTCCCCGGCCGGACGCCGGTGCCGGTATCCGGCAAGGTGATCGGCGCGTCGGAATTGCAGCACATGGTAGACGCGAGTCTGGACGGCTGGCTGACCACCGGGCGTTTCAACACGGCCTTCGAAAGCAGGCTGGCACGCTATCTGGGCGTCGAGCATCTCATCACGGTGAATTCCGGCTCATCGGCGAATCTCGTCGCGTTTTCGACCCTGACTTCCGACCGCCTCGGCGAGCGCGCGATCCGCCCTGGCGACGAGGTGATCGGCGTGGCCGCGGGGTTTCCGACGACGGTCAACCCGATTCTGCAGTTCGGCGCGGTGCCCGTGTTCGTCGACATCGCGCTCGGCACGTACAACATCGATGCGACGAAGATCGAAGCGGCGATATCGCCCAGGACCAAGGCAGTGATGCTCGCGCATTGCCTGGGGAATCCGTTCGACGTCGAGGTCGTCACGTCGCTGTGCCGCAAACATGGGCTCTGGCTGATCGAGGATTGTTGTGACGCATTGGGGGCGCAGTACGACGGGCGGCTCGTCGGGACGTTCGGCGATATTGCCACGCTGAGCTTCTACCCCGCACATCACATCACGATGGGCGAGGGCGGCGCGGTGTTCACCAACGACGACGAACTGAAGCGCATCGCCGAATCGTTTCGCGACTGGGGCCGGGATTGCTATTGCGCGCCCGGCGCGGACAATACCTGCGGCAAACGATTCTGTCGGCAGCTCGGCGGGCTGCCGCATGGCTACGACCACAAGTACACGTACAGTCACTGCGGCTACAACCTCAAGATTACCGACTTGCAGGCCGCCTGCGCGCTGGCGCAGATGGATCGTCTCGACGGATTCGTCGCTCGGCGCCGCAGCAATTTCGCCTATCTGACAGAGCGGCTATCGCGTTGCGACGCGTTCATGCATCTGCCGCGAGCCACCCCTCGCTCGAATCCGTCGTGGTTCGGCTTTCCGCTGACGCTGAAGGAAGACGCGGGCGTCCGGAGAGCGGATCTGATCGACTACCTGAACCAGAACGGAATCGGCACGCGACTGCTCTTTGCGGGCAACGTGACGCGCCAGCCGTACATGAGGGATCGGCAATACCGGGTGAGCGGGGATCTGACGGTCACGGATGCAGTCATGGAGCGGACGTTCTGGATCGGCGTCTTTCCGGGATTGAACGAGGACATGCTCGATTACGTGTGCACGAAGATCGAGACGTTCCTGGGCATCGGCTTTTGAGAGGGCGCGATGAATACTTCCGCAGTGAATGCATACAAAAAGGCGCTGGTTGCCAATTTCCGCTTTCTCAAATCCGCACGCGACATCCGCGAAGCCTATCTGCGTGCGATTCCGGTTGGCGATGCGGGCTTCCTCGTGCCGGTCGGCGAATTCAGGCAGGACGACTTCGACCTCCTGGGCAAGTTGACTCGTTGGCGCAACGAGCACGCGCATGTCTTTCCCACCCAGTTCGAGGCGACGGTCGAAAGCACCCGCGCCTGGCTGAAAGAGCTGCTTCTGGCGGTGGACGACCGCATGCTCTTCCTCGTCGAGGACAGGCACGGCCGGGCGGTCGGGCACATCGGCTTCAACGGCTGCCTGAACGACGCATGCCTGTTCGAGGTGGACAACGTCGTTCGCGGCGACACCGCGAGCGCAAAGGGGTTGTTCTCGCTGGCGTTGCAGGCGCTTGTCGAATGGGCTCGCACCACGTTGAACGTCGGCGGCTTCTTCCTGCGCGTGATGGACGACAATCCTCGGGCGATCGCGTTCTACGCGCGCAACGGTTTCGTCGAGGAGCGGCGCATTCCCCTCGCCCGGGAGCAACAGGGCGAGAGGCTGTCTTACCGGGAGGCGCGAGAAGGCGAGACGGTCCACAAGCATTTCGTTCGCATGGCTTATCGAAGCCATCGCGAAGCCGGCGGTTCGCTGATCCTGACCGCGGGGCCGTCGATCTCGGCTCGCGAAGCGGTCTATGCTTACGACGCGGCGGCAAACGGCTGGAACGGAAACGGGTCGAAATATCTGACGTCGTTCGAAACGGCGTTCGCCGATTATGTGGGCGTCAGGCACGCGATCGCGACATCCAGTTGCACCGGCGCGTTGCAGATCTCGCTGATGGCGCTGGGCATAGGAGAGGGCGACGAGGTGATCGTGCCGGATCTGACCTGGGTCGCCACCGCGAATGCCGTGCGCTACGTCGGCGCGACGCCCGTTTTCGCGGATATCGAACTCGATAGCTGGAATCTCGATGCTCGTTCGTTCGAAGCACTGATCACGCCGAGGACGAAAGCGGTCATCGCGGTTCACACGTATGGACACCCGGCGCGGATGAGCGCGATTCTCGAGGTCGCCGGTCAGCACGGCCTGAAGGTGATCGAGGATGCGGCGCCCGCCATCGGTGCGGAATGGCGCGACCGTCGCTGCGGCGCATTCGGCGATTTCGCGGCGTTCAGCTTTCAGGGCGCGAAGCTGCTCGTCACGGGCGAAGGCGGCATGCTGGTCACGGACGACGACGCTCTTTACGAAAAAGCCCTGAAGATCTGGGACCAGGGACGCAATCCGTCGAGGGCATTCTGGATCGACGGCGACGGCGTGAAATTCAAGATGTCCAACGTGCAGGCCGCGGTCGGTCTCGGCCAGCTCGAGCGCGTCGACGAATTGATCGAACTGAAGCGAAGGATTTTCGACTGGTATGACGAAGGGCTCGCCGACATGCGCCACGTCACGCTGAACCGCGAAGTCGCCGGCGCGAGAAGCATCTACTGGATGACGAGTCTGCGGCTCGACGAATCGGCGCCGCTCGGTCGCGACGATCTGATGAAGGCGCTGAAGGGGCGCAACGTCGATACCCGGCCCGTGTTTCCGGCCATTAGCCGCTATCCGATCTGGTCGCGCCGGCAGCCTCCCCAACCGACGGCGAGCCGAGTCGGGCAGCAGGCGATGAACCTGCCGAGCGGAGTCCGTTTGTCGAAAGACGAAGTCGTCTATGTCTGCCGGCAGATCCGGAATCTCCTAGAGGCCTGATCGATGCCCGGCAGCCGAACGCTTGCCCGTCATGTCCGCGCCGGCGCGCTGCGCATGGTTTATCGCGCGCGGGCGTCGCATATCGCCGGCGCGCTCGGCCGCTTGTGGCATCTGGGCGGCATCGATCTGCCGGTCGCCGTCACATTGCTTGCGCGAACGTGGACGGTCGCAGGCGGGCTCGTCACCGTGCTGCTGATTGCACGTTGCCTGTCGCCCGAACTGCAAGGCTACTACTACACGTTCAACAGTCTCGTCGCCATGCAGATTTTCGCCGAGCTGGGGCTCAATACAGTGCTGGTCCAGTGTGTCGGCCACGAGATGGCGGACATGCGGATCGTCGACGGGCGCATCGCCGGCGAGCGTCGCATGAAGTCACGATTGAGATCGCTGCTGAAATTCGGACTGGCCTGGTCCGGCGGAGCGGCGCTCGTGTTCATCGTGATTCTGCTGCCCGCCGGCTGGTCTTTCTTCAAGGTATCGGCACCGCACTCGCCGGACATCGCACTTCCCTGGACGCTGCTCGTGACGCTGACGGGCGTGGCGCTCTTGCTCAACGGGCTGCTCGCATTTCTCGAGGGATGCGGCCAGATAGGACAGGTCGCCTCGATGCGGCTGATGCAGGCAGTCGGTGCGTCGATCGGTGTCTGGGCGATGCTTGGTGCACGCTTGCAATTGCTGTCGTTCGCGGGCGGCCTTGCGGCCGGGTGCCTGATCATCGCCGTGTGTTTGTGTGTTGGATATCGGCGTTTGATCGTCGATCTGCTCCGTCCGGACGGCACGGCCTGCGCGGTGCACTGGCGCTCCGAGATATGGCCGCTGCAATGGCGGATTGCAGTGAGTTGGGCGAGCGGATATCTGATCTTCAATCTCTTCAATCCGCTTCTGTTTGCGACGCAAGGCGCGGTGGCCGCGGGGCGTTTCGGGATGAGCCTGCAGATCCTGACGGCGATGAACAGTACCGGCATGGCCTGGATCACCACCAAGGTGCCGCAGTTCTGCCGGCTCGTCGCACGGCGAGAGCGGGCTCGATTGGACGATCTCTTTCAGCGGACGCTTCGGCAGTCGCTGGTCTTTCTGGCGACCGGCAGCGCGCTCGCCATCGTGATCGTGACGCTCGCACAGAGTCACGTGCCGTGGCTGGGGAACCGGCTCGTTCCCGCGACGTCGTTCGGCGTGCTGTGCGTCGTTTGCCTGGCCAATCATGTCGTCTTCGCGGAGGCGGCTTATCTCCGTGCCCACAAGCAGGAGCCGTTCATGCCCGTTTCCGTGGCGAACGGCCTGACGACAGCGCTCGCCGCGTTGCTGCTGATTCCGGCGTTCGGCCTGGAAGGCGCCGTGTTCGCGTATGCGGTCGGCTCGGTGGGCATCGGCCTGATCGGCGGGACGGTCGTCTACGTGCGCAAGAAAGCTGATTTTTCGAATTTCTGACGACAGGCGCGCCATGCTGCTGACCATCGCGATACCCACCTATAACCGGGCGCCGCACTTGCGCGTGCTGATCGATTCGCTGGTCGCCCAGATCAAGGCGATGGACCCGAGGGACAGGTGCGTGGCGATACTGGTTTCGGACAACGCGTCAACGGACGGCACTGGTGAATATCTGCAGACACTCGCGACGCTGAGCTTCGTGACGATCCATCGGCATGCGAAGAATCAGGGGGCCGCGGCCAACGTCGTTCATTGCTTTCGCTGCGCGCTCAGCCGATATGTCTGGATCATCGGTGACGATGACCTGCCTCTGCCGGGAAGCATCGATGCCGTGCTGAGTCATCTGGCGTCCACCCGGCCGGATCTTTTTCTTCTGTCCGCCAAGTGGATCGCGGGCGATCTCGAGGATGTCGCACGCACGTACGGAAAGCCCGACGACGCGACGTCCGTCGACCGGATAGGGCTTTCGCTGAAGGCGTCGGTCTTGACGACATTCATCTCCTCCTGGGTCGTCAACAGAGAGGCGTACTTGGACCACTATGGCGAGGCAGGTATCGATCGCTATGGCGATACGTTATTTCCTCAACTTGCATGGGTGTTCGGTCTGATGCGCTCGGGGGCGAGATTCCTGTCCGCGGACAGCCCCTGGTTGCTGGCGACCGCGGGAAACAGCGGCAACTATGCGGTATTCGAGGCCTTCAGCCATCAATACAACAGGATCGTCGATCAGAGCTTTACGGATGCCGGCTGGCTGCGGGACTTTCATCGACGGAACATCCTGTGGAACTTTATGCCCGGTCTCGTCTGGTCGGTGCGGGCGGACATGGCGGGGCGATTCGAACCGTTCGACGCCGCCGCAGTGGAGAAAGTCCTGTCGTCCGCCTACGGTGGAAGCTTGTTCTTCGCGCTGATCGTCCTGCCGATGATCCGGCGCCGCACAAGCGTGGCGAAATGGTATTGGGTGCTCGCGCGCATCATGCGGCGATTACGAATCTGCTGGATCGCCGTTCGTTTTTCGATGCGCCGCTACGCCGAAGCTTAGCCAGGCGGCCTCGAATCGAACGCCCGCAAGTTTCCTGGATCGAGGTGGCGCGAGTATTTTAGGAATGCAGATGGCTATTCGCTGTTCAGATTGGCTGAATTTTAGAGCGATCCGATGCAATAAATTATTGGCATGCGGATTGTCGAAAACAAAAATGAAAAAAGCCTGCTTTCTATTTATAAAAGATGATCCGTTGATCAATCACTGGCAATCCTGAGCGGACCGGCCATTTTCCGCGTGCGGCGTCGACATGAAAATACTGTTCATCAAGCTTTCCGCTTTGGGAGACGTGCTGGCCAGCACGCCGTTGTTCGCGTCGACGAAGGCGGAACATCCGGACTGGTTCGTGGGCCACGTGGTTGCCCGAGCCTACGCGGCGGCGACGAGGAATAACGCGCACCTGGACGATCAATTCGTCGTCGATTCTCCGCTCTCGCTGAATCTCGTCGGGAAGGTCCGGGTCATTGCGGAAATATGGCGGTACGTGCTGCGTGGGCGATACGACATTGCAGTTGTGCTGCATCGGAGTTTTGTACTACAACTCATATGTCGCCTCGCGTTGGTAAAGAGAATCGTCGGATACGAAGGAAAATTTCGATTCGTCCTGAATCACGCCATTCCTTTTTCGATGCAGGGAAATCGAAGCGAGCTCGAATTGCGCTTGTTGAAATCAGCCGGAATCATCCATGACGAAAAGAAAGCGCTGGAGTTCGACATTGATTTCGACAATGTGGATTGGGAGCGGCTGCAAGCGTTGCCGGACGCGTTCGTCGCCGTCAATCCGGGTGGAGGCAATGCGGACGCATACGCAGCCAACAAGATGTGGCCCGCCGAGCACTACGGCGCATTGATCAAGCGATTGCGGTTGCCGGTCGTGATGCTCGGGCACGGCGCGGCCGACGAGCGTGTCAGGGACCGAGTGGCGGCGACGGGGGCGAGGTTCGTCGACATGATCGGGATGACGAATCTCGACGAAACGGCAGTCATTCTCAAGCGATCGCGCTTGTACGTGGGAAACGACAGCGCGCTTTTGTATCTTGCGGCATCCCTTGGCGTGACGACGGTCGGGATCTACGGGCCAACCGATCCCGCTGCGTTCAGTCCGCTGGGCGCGAACAATCTGTGTTTGAGCGGCAAGGCGTCTTGTGCTCCGTGCTATTCGTCGCTGGATGGGCTCGGCGGCCGCATGTACACATGCACGGACAACGTATGCATGAAGACAGTTACGGTCGAATCCGTCAGCGAGAGAATCCATGCAGCCCTCCATCAAAATCAGAATCTACAAGTGGCTGGACCGGATGTTGTCGGAACTGGTCAGGATCGTGCCGCATCCGAAACGGGCGATCGAGCGCGGGCCCGCGCGCGTACTCATCATCAAACTGTCGGCAATGGGGGATGCGTTGTGTCTGTTTCCGGCCGTCCGCCAACTGGCGGCGGCGTTTCCGGCAGCGAAGATTGACTGGCTGACATCCAACCGGTCCAATCCCGCGTTGTTCGACGAGCTGCCGTTCATCCGCACGATCTTCGTCACGCCGCCGTCGTTTGCGCGCGTGCTGGCGTATCTGGCGGGCTGGCTGATCAAGGCGCGCCGCTACGATCTCGCGATCGATTACGACCAGTATTACTGCATATCGGAGCTCGTCGCGGGGCGGTCCGCGTACAGCGCGGGCTTCAAGACATCGCTTAAGGGCACGACGTTTTCGCTGAGCATCGAATACGAGCCGCTGCTCAACGAGAAGATGATGTTCCGCAAGCTGACCGAGCGAGTTATCGCGGTTTATGGCGCGTCGAGTCCGGAATACCGGGCCGAGTTGCCCGAGCTGATCGAGCGGTTCGAGCCGGGCGAGAAATTACGGTTGCTGCGCAAGCAGTTGAAGGAACATGGCAAGCCAGTCATCGGCATCTATCCCGGATCGGGAGCGAATGCGGCGTTCAGACGCTGGGATATCGGCAACTACGTGTCGCTGATCGAGCACTACAAGGATCGCTTCGTCTTCGTGATTTTGGGCGGCCCGGACGAGCATGACTTGCAGGCCGATCTGAAGGATATCGAAGGAGTGTGCAACCTGATCGACACGATGTCGCTCAAGGAGGTGGCCTGGCTCATGAAATATTCGATCGATCTGGTCGTCGGCAACGACGGGGGGGCTGCTTCACGTCGCCGAAAGCCAGGCGGTTGCGACCGTGGGAATTTTCGGGCCCGCGCTATACAGGAAATGGGGCTCCTTGCAAGTCCGTTCGATCGGCGTCGAAAAGGATCTGCCATGCCGTCCGTGCCTGAAGAACTACCTCGGGACCGTGCCGTCGACGTGCTGCCTGGGCACGACCGCATGTCTGACCGCCATCTCGACCGAAGACGTTGCGCAGGCAATGCATCGGATCGTTCATCAGATCCACGTCGTACCGTCCGTTCATGCTTGAGCGCCTGCTTTTCTTTTTTTACCGTCTCGGGCGGGCGGGACGCGCCTGGGCATGGCGCATTGCCGGGCAGCCCGCGTTTGCACGCAGGGGACGGGCGAACAAGATCTTCGGATGGCGCTCGATCCGAGTGGGCAAGGGTGTGACCATCGGCGACGCATGCTGGATCCAGGCTGTCGAACGTTACGGAATGCAGACGTTTCGACCGAGCATCTCGATCGGCGACGGCGCGCATCTGTCGGATGCGGTGCACATCAGCGCGGTCTCTTCGATCGAAATCGGACATGGCTGCCTGCTGGGCAGCCGGATCTACATCGGAGATCATGCGCACGGCGATTCGGCGGACGCCGATCATCGGCCCGTGCCGCCGGCAAGGCGCCCGCTTGCGCGCATCAAGGAGATCCGGATTGGGGACAATTGCTGGATTTGCGACGGTGCGATCATTCTGGCCGGCACGCGTCTCGCTCCCGGGTGCATCGTCGCCGCGAATGCCGTGGTCAGGCTGACGGCCGATGCGGCGTGCCTGATAGCCGGCAATCCGGCAACGATCGTCAAACGACTATAGGGAGCGAGGATCTTGCCGATTTCCATCACCGTCGGCGTCCCGGCCTATTCCAGGCCCGACGAGTTGCGCGAACTGATCGAGTCCGTGCTCGCGTGCGAGCTTGCGCCGGACGAGTTGCTGATTTGCGAGGACGCGTCGCCCGAACGGGACGCGCTTCGGCGGATCGCCTGCGCGTATCAGCGCGCGCTGGAGGAAAGGGGATGTCGATTGCGGTATGTCGAAAACGAACGCAATCTCGGATACGACGGCAACCTTCGGATGTTAATCGCGCTGGCGTCGAGCGACTATCTGCTGCTGCTCGGCAACGACGATCAGCTCTATCCGGGTGCGATTGCCGAAACGAGGCGGTATGTCGAGGCCCATCCCGACATCTGCTTCATTTCGCGAACGTATCGCCGGTTCAGCGGCAGTCGCGATCGCGGCGTGCTGAACGAGACGTGGCTCGCGAAAGCGGATGCCGTGTTTCATCGCGATAACGCGTCGCCGCGCCTGATTTTTCGGTTGTGCGGATTCGTCGGCGGACTGATCGTCAAGACCCGATGGGCGCGAAGCCTAGCAACGAGCCGATACGACGGCTCGCTCTATTATCAGTATTACCTTGCGTGCCACGCCTATTTCGGGGCGGGGATCGGATACATCGGCAAGGCGATCGTCGCCGGACGGGCGGAGAACCCGCCGCTTTTCGGTCATGCGGCCGCGGAGGCAGCGGTTCACGTGCCGGGCGCATACCGGCCGACGGCCCGTGCGCGGATGTGGCGAGGCGTCCTCGACATGTCCGCCGACATCGAAAGAGCGCTGGGCGTGTCGCTGGTCGAGGCCGTCACGCGGGAAATGGCCGGACGCCAGTCGTTTCATATTTTTGAAATGATGCCGGCGCAGGGCAGGCGGGCGACGCTCGAACTCTTCGTCGAATTGAAGAAGCTCGGCCTGGTGCGCAGTCCGCTGCCCTGGCTGCTTGCATCGTTCGTCCTGACGTTCGGATCCGCCGCGGCACTGGGCTTCAGGGCGCTCAGATATCTGCAGTTCAGGGTCGAGCGAAGCCTTCGGATCAAGTGCTGAATCATGTTCTTTTTCTATTTCCTGTTCCTGATTTTCTATTGGTCGCCGGCAATCGTTTTTCAATGGGGGACATACGGAATATTCGACGATGCGGTGCCGCTTTGGTACAAGACGTTGCGCTTGATCGTGCCCGTCTACGGATTCGTCGTCCTTGCAAGGCAGCAGTACTACACGCCCGCGCATCTGCTGTATTTCGTATTCGGAGCGTGGTGCATCCTCGCGTCGGGCGATCTTTCGACCATCGTCAACGTGCTGGTATTCTGCGCGACCCTCGTCGTCATGCAAGGGAGGCGGATCGATGCGTCGGATCTCCGCAAGAGCATTGCGGCCTCGCTGCCGTTCGTTTATGGCATGGGACTTCTCGAAGTGTTCGGTGTATTCGTGTCGGCACATACCTATGGGAGCGAGCTGCGCGTGGTCTCGACGTTTGGCGGCCCCAACAACGCCGGCATCATTTTCTCGTCCTGGGCGCTGTATTTCATTCTCGAATTTCGCAAGGCGAATCGGCTATGGGATCTGGGCAATGCGGTGCTCTGCCTGTGCTTCGTGGTACTGACAGGCTCGCTGAGCGCCGCGGTCGCGTTGGGCGCTTGCGCATTACTGTTGAGCTGGTATTTGATCGTCTTGGCGGTGCTCGTCGTCGTGCCCACGTTCCTGATCAACGACTTCTTCGTGCTCAAGCTGACGTATCTCCTGGCGGCCCTGAACGGGCAGGGAGAGACGACCGGGTCGTTTTCGGATCGCGTCGATAACATCGCGACCATCGCGCGCTTTGCAGGCGAAAATTTCGTCAATTTGATGATGGGAAGCGGCCTGCATTCGGAGAGCGATTTCCTGTCCGTGCTGGGGCAATTCGGTGTGGTGGGACTATTCCTCTTCATCGGCATCCTGTTTACGCTTCCGCGAAACATCTTCATGCTGCTGGGACTGTTGCAATCGGCGGTGACGCCATTCTTCTTCTCCTTTCCCAGTTTCCCGCTGATCGCACTGCTGGCTGCCAGCGAAGATTCGCACGACGATCGACGCAGGCGCGCCGTGTCGATTGCGGGATGAAGCGTCGCCGCACGCAATGGGTAGCGATAAGCGGTCGTAGCGAAAAGGCCTGGAGGGGATGGGCGCTTGCTTGTGAACGTCCTTCCGATTGATTCGGCGCGTTTATCCACATAAATGTGCACTAATCCTCTAGACGAATCGTGGATGGCTTCTAGTGCCGACTTTGACCACGCGTGCATTTCGACATAGAACGTACTCGAAAACAAGCAATGCGAAGCCGCGACGGCTCGATAAGGAGACGGCGTGAAAAAACCGAAAGCGCGTTGGCTGGCAGTGCTGCTGTTGGTCATGCTCGGCGTCACTGTTGCATCATGGCGAAGCATGACGCTGCCGCAGCCGGTCTCCACTCGGCCCATGCGATCCGACGCGATGGCAAGCGGACGGGGCGAGCCGCCAATCGGCGCGTCAACCGAGGATGCACTTGCCAACGCTGGTCCCGCCGAGCGTCGTCTGGATCTCGTCGCACTGCGAAAGAGTCTCGCAGGTCGCGAGGATGCGGAACAGGAAGTACAGCGCGTCGTCGCGTTCGCGCGTTTCCGCGATCGGGTCGCTGCATACGGCAGCGGTAGAAACAGCATGCCCGAGACGGAAAGGGCCATATTGGCCAGTCAGATTCTGGCAGAACTGCCCGAGCACGTCGCGCGCAACGAAATTGTCCCGGTGCAGGCCGAGGCCCTCAGCGCGGCGCTGATTTCCGATGCAGCGGTGAATCCCGCGACGCGAAGCGCGGCCATCCAGGCAATGAGACAACAGTGGGACGGATATGCCCGGCAGACCGTGGGGGTGTCGCCGGCACAAGACCCACGCTATCTGAGCTACGCCCGGCAGAGCCGAGACATCGTCCAGCAGGTTCAAGCGAGCGTATCCGATCCCGAACAGCAGCAGGTCGTCATCGCCCAGCGCCTGCAAGCACTGCGCGTGCAACTATTCGATCGAGCGGCTCCGACCGAAACCCATTGAACGCGCCGCGTGCGCGTCGTCGCGCGTGAGCACGGCGGAGAACCAGGTCAACTGAAATGGAGCAGAGATGTCAGCTTCCAAATTGCTCAGGTGCTTCTGCGTCGCCGGTCTGCTAACCGGCGTCACCGTCAATGGACATGCCGCGGATGCGGCGATGCCTGATCCGTCGATTCCCTATTATTCGTGGTACGAAATCACGCTGCCGGAAAGCAGCGGCGCATCGTGCGGCAACGGTACACCGATGCGCTTCTATATCAATCGCGCGCAATCGAACGATCTGCTCTATATGATGGAACCTGGCGGCGCATGTTGGGATCACGGTACCTGCACTGAAACCGCGACCGGTGCGGAGGCGGGACTCGGCGCGTTCAATCCCGATGGCATTGCGCACAACTACGTGAACGGCACCACGCAGCAGAGCCTGAAATCGTCGTTCCTGTCGCCGCTGATGACGCGGATGGATCTCGCGCATATCCTCGTCGGCGAGCCGAAGGTGGAGACACAGGAATGGACACAGGTGTTCGTTCCATACTGCACCGGCGACATCCACATGGGCAGCGCGGTGCGCAACTACACCTCGCCCTCGGGCGATTGGCGGATCCAGCACTACAACGGACTGAAGAACGTCCGAACGGTCGCGCAGTGGCTCGTCGCTCACGGATTCGGCAAGCCGAACCGGTTGCTGGTGTACGGGATGAGCGCGGGCGGCTATGGAACGCTCGGCAGCTATGCGACGCTGCGCAACACGCTGCAGCCGCAAATGCACAGCTCGCTGCTCGACGATGCCGGCACGGTCTTCAATACGCGCTTCGATGCCGATCCGGCGACGCATCCGTCCGTCGGGTTGTACGCCAGAGTGCGCACCGAATGGGGCATGTCCGGGCCCGACGGCATGATTACGATAAACAGCCGGCTGACCCGAAACTTCGATCCCGACAACATGGGCAGTGCCTACGCAGCGCTATCGGCGACCTATCCACACGACCGCTTCGGCTTTTCGACGTACCGACGCGACAAGGTCATCGCTGCCTACCACTACCGCGCTTTCGTGCCCGCGGTGATCGCGGCGCTCGACGACGCGACCAAGGACAAACTATCGCTCGCGATGTTCGACGAGGAACTGGATAACCTGAAACGGGTGCTGAATCCGTTGCCGAACTTCGGTTACTTCATGCCTTGGGCGCGCGACGATTTCATCGGCAACCACCAGGTAACCGCGGTCAGCTTTACCGGATCCGGCATCCATGAGAACGGCATCGATGCGGATGTCGGAACGTTCGTCGGCGATCTGCTCAACCAGAAGGACCCGGCGGATGCGCCTGTCATGAAAGCGTACCGAACGGAGCAATGGTCGGATTTCACGTTCTCGACCTTCCTTGCCTGGATCGACAGCATCTTCAACTTCACGGGGGAGGCCGGGCCGATTTCGGGGCACCGGGCCTGACGGCGCAAGCCGGGGCCACGTCTTTTTCACTCGACGCAACACCGGGTACCTCGACGAGGCGACCGGCGGTGGAATGGCGTGGCCATTCGGCAAGTGAGTTCTCTTTTATCCTGAGCGGTGCCGCCGATTCTTCGGCGTATCGCAATGGGATCGGCTGCGGGCGTGCGGAACGCCTTTGCCTTCAACGGCCGCGACGTGTTCGTCGCGGCCGTGTATCGATCGGCGCATGCTTGCGATTCCGCAAGGGGCCCAAGGCAAGCGCCGCAAGGTCGCGGATTCGAGGCGCTGCTTTTGTCTTTCCGGCGCACCGCATGCGTCAATGCGCCCGCCGCCGCCGCGTATCGCTGACCGCCTTGAGCAGGTCGTACTTGCGGATCTTTTCGTACAGCGTGCTTTTCGCGATGCCGAGCTGGTTGGCCGTCTTCGTCAGGTTGCCGCCGTGACGATCGAGTGCGCGGCGAATGTATTCGGCTTCGGCGCACTTCAGCGATGCGCTACCACCAGACTCCGATTCGGGGGCGTCCTTCATCGGCGGCGCCATGTGCGCCGCCGCGTCGGCGGACGCGCCGATTTCCACCGGCAGCTTGTCCGCCGTGATGACAGGTCCGTCGGACAGCAGCAGCGAGCCCTCGATCGCATTGCGCAGCTCGCGCACGTTGCCCGGCCACGGGTATTCCATCAGTCGCGCATACGCATCGTCGTCGAACGTTCGCGGCGGCAAGCCGTAGCATTCGCACAAATGCGCGAGCCAATGTGCGATGAGCGACGGCAAATCCTCGGCGCGTTCGCGCAGATTCGGTATCGACACGGTCGTGACGGCGATCCGGTAGAAGAGGTCCATCCGGAACATCCCCTTCGCGATCGCGTCTTTCAGGTCGCGGTGCGTCGCGGCGACGAGCCGGAAATTCACCTTGCGCGGCGCGTTCTCGCCGAGCCGGTAGATTTCGTTCTCCTCGAGGACGCGCAGCAGATGAGGCTGGATGTCGAGCGGCATTTCGCCGATCTCGTCGAGAAACAGCGTGCCGCCGTCGGCCGCCTCGATCTTGCCCGCCGCGCCCGATTTACGCGCGCCGGTGAACGCGCCTTCCGCGTATCCGAACAGCTCGCTCGCGAGCAGGTCTCTCGATAGTCCGCCGCAGTTGAGCGCGACGAACGGGCCGTCGGCTCGTTCACTCGCCTGATGAATGCCTTGCGCGAACAGCTCCTTGCCGACGCCTGTTTCGCCCAGCAGCAACACCGGCACTTTCGACGGCGCGAGCTGACGCGTCTTGCCGACGGCCGCACGGAGTGCGGCGCTGTCTCCGACGATGCGCTCGAACGCTCTGGATGCCGAACGATGCCGATCCGGATCGCGGACGATCGGGCCGGTGCGGCGGGGCGTTCCGCCTCCCGGTATCACGACCATGTAGCCGAGCACGTCCGCGCCTTCGCTCAACGTTTCGACGTGGCTGTCGCGCAGCCACGCGGGCGCGTTCGAAATCGCGCCGCCGCGCTTGCATGCGTCCAGTCCCGGTAGCGAGAACTCCGCGTCGAGCTGCACGTCGAATCCCCGTCTGCGCAGCGTCGGCACGACCTGCGGATTCGCCTTGACGAGGCGTCCGCGATCGTCGACGACGAGCGTCGCCTCGGTACTCGCCGCGCCGAGGCGAGGGGCGCAGCGATCGAGCAGGCGCAGCCGGCGCTCCATCGCGTCTTTCGCGAGGCGGCCTTCGATGCGTCCGGCGAGCGATACGGCGAGTGCGAGGCTGTAGCGGCTGTAGGTATCCGCGAGACCCGACACGTCGATGACGCCGAGCACGTGACCGTCGACGGGGTCCTGAATCACCGTCGCCGAACAGGTCCAGCGCTTGATGCCGGCGCAAAAGTGCTCGGCGCCATGGATCTGCACGGGCTGTTTCAGCGCGAGCGCGGTGCCGATCGCATTGGTGCCGCAGTTGAGCTCGGTCCAGTCGCAGCCGGGAACGAGTCCGACTTCGCTCGCGGGCTCGAGTATCCGCATGTCGCCTTCCTGCTGCAGGATCATGCCGCTCGGATCGGCGAGCAGCATCACGGTGCCCGTCTGCGACAGAAACTCGCGAGTCTGCTGCATCAGCGGCAGGCTGACGTCGATGAGGCGCCTTTGGCCCGTGCGCCATTGATCGAGGCGATCGCTGTCGAGCGGTGGCGGCGCCCGGTCGACGCCGGGATCGACGTGGCCGACGAGGCAGCGTTGCCACGAATCGTCGACGACGCCGCGCACGTTGGTCGAGCGCCATTCTCCGCCCGTCACCAGGTGTTCCCACGCGGCCATGATGCGCGCGTCATGTTGGGGACTGGGAAACCAGTCCATGGGCGTGCCTGTCTGCTGCATGCTTGTCTCCTGACGATTCGCAAGCGGGGCGAACCGCATGGCCGTCCGTCCGGCCTTTTGTCTCGACGTTCGACGTTCGACGTTCGACGCCGCGGCGCTTGCGGTCGCCGCGCGTTCGTGCCGGATATCGTACTCCGAACCGTCTTTGCCGTCGGGTTCGGATGATGCAGGACAAGCAATGCCCGCGCCAACTGATGACTGAACCGGAACGTCCGCGTATGCACGACAGGCGGCGTTCGCGGTCGCTCGAAAACAGATCGGCCGTCCGAAAATCGAACGGCCGGAAATCGAACGTTGGGTGCGTGAGGGGAAACGAAGCGGACTCGCGGCCCGATGCCGCGAGTCGAGTCAATCGTCAGATCAATCGACGCGCGCCGGAACCGGCAGGCCGACCCATTCCGAATAGAACGCATCGATGTCGGGCTCGAAGTCGTGGACGACGGGATACCACGGCGTCGGCGCTTCGACGTCGTGCATCGCGCCGCACGTCGGGCAGTAGTACTCGCGATACACCTGCCATTGCGTGTCGGGTGCCATCAGCCTTGGATAGACTTCGTCCATCGCTTCGTCGGAGTCGCGCACGAAGATGTTCGCGTGCAGCTTCCAGTTCTCCCGGTAATCGCAGAACACGTGGCCGCAGTCGCACTGCGTGACCCATTGCTTCGTCGCCCGCTGCTGCACGATGTACAGGTGCGGTCCGAGCGGCAGCACGATGCGATCCTTCCAGCCGAGCTTGTGCTGCAAGGCGTCGACATACATGCTGAACCGCTCGCCGTCCTTCGGCATCGACAGCATGCGCAGCGTGGTGTCCCAGTCGAGCTTGCCGTCGACCATGTTCCCGATCTGTTCCTTCGTGTAAGTAGACATCTCCAGTCCTCTTCGATGGTTGCGCGTTGGGTGGCCGGGCTCACTCTTCGACGAGCACGATGGTGTTGACGTCGGGCATCTTCGACAGATCCATGCGGAACTTCGAGCCGTAGGTTGGCACGTCGAGCTCGTCTTCGGTCAGCGTCCAGCTGTCCGGCAGGTCCCAGAACGTGCGGAACCGCTGCTCGAACTTCTTCGACAGGCCGAAGCTCGTTGCGAACATGTGCTGCACTTGCGTCGACGCATGCTTCACCAGGATCCGCTCGCGTTCGCCTTTCATCCATTCGCGGGTCGGCTGCGAACGGGCAAGCCGCGCGTTGCGGATCTCGACGCGCTGCAATGCGGTCGCCTTTGCGTCGACGGTCCAGACGCCGTTCGAATCGCGGGTCGCGACCGCGCCATAGACCTTCTGCGCATACTCGGGCAACAGCAGCGCATTGTTCAGGTCGTGCTCGATCGCGTCGATTTCGCGGTCGAGCGGATCGCCGAAGCCGGGGCCGCCGCGCAGATAGTTCAGATAGAGATCGTGGTTGCCGTAGCAGTCCTCCGTCGTCATGCATTGCTGGTCGCGCTTGACGACCGCGCCCGCGTTCAGGTGATTCTCGTAGTCGGGATGATTCGGATTCGCGTCGCCGCCGAGGGGCAGACTCTCGCCGAGTTCGATGCGCTCCTTCAGGCCGGTGCGGTGCGCTTCGAAGCGATAGCCGGTCGCCGCCGGATAGCCGCCCATCAGGCCCCAGTCGCTGTTCATGTAGCCGTTGCCCATGAAGAACATCGTCCAGTCCTGCGCCTTCCAGACCATGCGCAGCGTCTCGAAGCCGCAGCCGCCCCGGTACTTGCCGTAGCCGCCGGAGTTCGATTTCACGTTGCGGCCGAGATAGAGCAGCGGTTCCGCCATCTCCCAGATCTCGATGTCGCCCATGTCGCCTTCGGGATTCCAGATCGCGGCGGCGTGATTGAGGCCGTCCTTGATCGCGCACGCGCCGGTGCCGCACGACGACGCCTCGAAGCTGTTGACCGCGTGGATGTCGCCATCCTGGTTGATCCCGCCGCCTTGCAGCCAGTTCGACGTGTTCGCGTTGCCTGCGTTGACTTCCTCGAGATAGCCGCGGCTGAAGTAGGCTTGCGACAGGCCGCGCCACAACGCGCTCCAGCCCGACACCAGAAAATGCCACGCATACGCGTGGCCCGTGCGGCGATCGTCCGGATTCATCCACGCACCCTTCGGCAGATGGAATTCGGTGCCGAAATACGCGCCGTCGTTGATGCGCTGCGTGGGGACGAGCGTTTGCGTCATCATCACCCAGATGCCGCTCGTGAACGCGACCTGATGCGCGTTGTACGAGTGCCAGCCCCAGCGGCTCGCGCCTTCGAAATCGAGACGCCAGGTGCCGTCCTTGCGGATTTCCATCTCGACGGGAGCGTGCATGATCGAGTCGAGCTTCGCGAACGCAGACGACGTCTGCACGTCCGGATGGTTGTACGGCACGTCGACGAAGGCGACCTTCCGGTACTTGCCGGGCAGCGTCATCGCCTTGATGCGGGTCTGCAGGCCGCGCCGGCCTTCCTCGATCACTTCGTAGGCGAACTTCTCGTACGCGTCGAGGCCTTCTTCCTCGATGACTTCCTCGATCAGGCCGCGGATCATATGGCAGCCCGCGATGCGCGTGCGCTCGTCGAGAATCCAGTACTTCGGCGTGCGAACCGAGCGCTGGCTTTCGTGCAGCCAGTCGCGCAGCGGCGTGTCGTTCACGCCGGTCTTTCTGCACGTGATCATGTAGCCGTCGCCGAAACGCTGCACCTGTCCCGTCGACATCGAGCCCGGCGTCACCGCGCCCGTATCGATCACGTGCGTCACGCCGCCGACCCAGCCGACGAGCTTGCCGTGCGCGAAGATCGGCACGATCGTCGCGATATCGCACGGATGGACGTTGCCGATCGAACAGTCGTTGTTGGTGAACATGTCACCCGGATGAATGCCGGGATTCGCCTCCCAGTTGTTTTCGATCATGTACTTGATCGCCGCGCCCATCGTGCCGACGTGGATGATGATCCCCGTCGACGTCAGCACGCAGTCGCCCGCGGCGTTGTAGAGCGTGAAGCACAGTTCGCCTTCCTGTTCGACGATCGGGCTCGCGGCGATTTTCTTCGCGGTTTCGCGCGCATGCACGAGCCCGCCGCGCAGCTTCGAGAACATCTTCTCGTAGCGGATCGGGTCGCTCTCGCGCAACTCGAGGCGCTGGAGACCGTTGTAATGGCCGGTCTGCGCGGTGCGCCCGAGGATGCCGTCGCGAAACTGCTTCAGCGTCTGGCCGTTCTTGAGCAGATCGGCGAAGCCGACTTCCTGGCTGGATATCATGTTCATCGGGTGTCTCCTTACTTGATTTCCTTGAGATGGAAGAGCCGGTGCTTGTCGAGCGTCGTCTCGAATCCGTCGGGCACGACGAACGTCGTGGCGTCGGATTCGACGATCGCAGGCCCGGTGATCACGTTGCCCGGCTTGAGCGCTTCCATCCGCCAGAGCACGGCCTCGTGCCATTGCTTGTGGCGATAGAGCCGCCGCGTGCCGATGCGTGCGTCCGCGGGCGGCTTCGCGCCGCCTTCCGGGTCTTCCGGCAGAACCGGCTTCTGCGTGACGACCATGCCGCGCATGATCGCGCCCGTGACCGAGAAGCCCAGCTCGGGCGAGCGCGCCGAGCTCGCGTAGACGCGGCCGTAGGTGTCCTCGAACGCGGCGACGATCCGGTTCCAGTCGTCGGCGCTCGCCGCGCTCGCGATCGGCGACTCGATCTCGAGATCGTTCAGTTGTCCCATGTACTGCATCCGGAAGCCGGGGCGCAGGATCACGTCGCGCTCGTCGAAGCCGTTGATCCTGAATTCCTCGACGACCTTCGCGGCCAGCTCGGCCCATGCCTTCTGGATCGTCTGCGCGGCCTGCGTCTTGTCGGCGTCCGGTGCGAACTGCGGCAGCGCGAGGTCGACGCTCTTGTCGTAGCGGTATTCGAAGTCCGCGCACGCGCAGCCGAATGCGGAGAAGCCCGCGGCCCATGCGGGCACGATGACGTCCTTGAAGCCGAGCCCTTCGGTGTACCCGTACGTATGGACGGGGCCGGCGCCGCCGTACGAAAAGCAGACGAACTCGGTCGGGTTGTAGCCCTTCGCGCTGACGTTCGAACGCAGGTACTCGCGCAATTGCAGATCGAGCAGCTCGATCACGCCAGCCGCCGCATCCTCGACCGAGAGGCCGAGCGGATCGGCGACCTGCGCCTTGATGTGCTCGCGCGCGCGGTTCACGTCGAGCTTGATCTGTCCGCCGAGGAAGTTGTCGGGATTCAGATAGCCGAGCACCACGTGGCAGTCGGACACGGACACCGTCGCGAGGCCGCTGTCGGGCCAGCACGTGCCGACGCGATAGCCGGCGCTGTCCGGGCCGAGCTTGATCGCGCCGCTGTACGGATCGAGCCGCACGAAGCTGCCGGCGCCCGCGCCGACCGAATCCATCGTGACGAGCGGCAGCGACAGCACGAGGCGCGCCATGTCGGGATCCGAAGCGATCGCGAAGTTGCCCTTCGTGATGAGCGCCATGTCGAACGACGTGCCGCCGATGTCCGAGCACGCGATGTTGTCGTAGCCGAGCGCCTCGCCAAGGAGCTTCGAACCGATCACGCCGCCGATCGGCCCCGATACGATGGTGCGCGCGAGCTCCTTCGCTTTCCAGCTGATCGTGCCGCCGTGCGTCGCCATCACGCGCAGGTCGAACTTCGCGCCGTGCTCGCGGAAGCGGTCGCTGACCTTCTTCAACGTTTGCCGGGACGGTTCGGCCGCGTACGCTTCGAGCACGGTCGTGTTCATCCGGTGGCTTTCCTTGCGCTGCGGATAGTAGTCGACCGACGCGAACACGGGGATATCCGCGCGGATCGCCGTCAGTTCGTCACGCGCGACGTCGCGCGCGCGCCGCTCGCTCGTCGCGTTCTTGTGCGACTGCAGCAGGCAGATGACGATGGCTTTCGCGCCCGCGGCGACGAGCTCGCGCGTCGCCTGCCGAACTTCCTCCTCCCGCAGCGGGATGACGACGCCGCCCTGCACGTCGGTGCGTTCGGTGACGCCGCGCGTGCGCGACAGCGGCACGAGCGGTTCGTCGTAGCGGTGCGTGTTCAGGTGGATCCGCTCTTCGAGCGCGTAGCCGAGGTAGCTCTGGATCGCGCGGCCCATCGAGTGAATATGCTCGAAGCCCTTGTTCACGATCAGGCCGACGTCGAGGCCCTTGCGCTGCACGACGCGGTTCAGCATCGCCGTGCCGGAGTACACGCACGTGAGCAGTTCCGGATACACGTCGTCGACGTCGCGCTGCCAGTGGGCGAGCGCGTCCTGCGACGAATCGAGGATCGCGAGCGATTCGTCCTCGGGATTGCTTTGTGCCTTGCCGACGACGAACCGCCCGTCCGCACGCACGAAGAAGGTGTCGGTCATCGTGCCGCCTGCGTCGATGCCCAGCACCTGGACTTGCGAAAGCCCTTCCATGTTTTCGTCTCCAGTGATTGATATAGTCGCGAGCCGCGATGCGATCGATTGAACGCGTTCGATGCATCGGAAGCGAAGGCTCGGAGACGACATTGCAATAGCCGTGCCATTGGCGGGCGGCGCGCGAGCGTGCGCGGCGCAACAAGGCGCGACGGACGTTGGTGCCGGTTGGGGAAGGGCTCGTCGCGCGCGCGAGGCCGGTAAAACGACCGGATTTCGAACTGGCGGCGCGTTCGAATGCCGGTCGGGGAGAGGGCGTCAGCGTCGACTGCGGCGATGCGCACGACCGCCGGCCGCGCATCGTTCGCTGCCGAGACGGCCTGCGCCGAAATGTGTCTTGAAGCGCCGTTGAACGATCTCGCCGCGTGTGCTTCTGCTGTATGGGCGCAGCGTTCGGCAACCGCGTGACGAGATCAAGCCCGTTGTTCGTGTGAACAGGCGCTAGTCAGTCGTCTCCGAGCGTCGGCTCGTCGCGCCCGAGCGTCGCGCGGCTTTTTCGATGTCCGGCAACATGGCGGCTGACGGATTCATGACGACGATCGAGCACGATTGCGTCGGAGCTGTCACATCCGGTACGTCCGTCACGTTCATCGCATCTTGCGCGACAAGGCGACAAGGCGACAAGGCGACCGCCTCACGTCGATTTTCCGTCCCGGCCGAACCCGGCGGCCTCGGCGAACGGCCGTCTCGCTGCGCGGCGCGATGTCGACGCAGGTCCCGCGATTTCCGGCGCGGTGCCGCCACGCTGCGCCAAGGGCAAACGGGCAAACGGGCAAAGGACAGACGACAGACGACAGACGACAGACGACAGACGACAGACGACAGACGACAACGAACCGCTGCCGCTCACTCGGAAAAGCGCTTGCGCAGCCGCTCTTCGATGAACCCGAGAAACACCCGGCAGGCCGCCATGTCCTGCCGATGCTGCGGATAAACGGCGTTCACCGGCAACGGAGGTTGCGCGAACGCTTCGAGCACGGTCACGAGCTGACCCGCATCCAGCGCGTCCGAGACGATGAAGTGCGGCAGCAGCGCGATGCCGAGCCCCGCGACGGCCGCGTCGCGGATCACGTCGCCGTTGTTCGCGAGCAGCGCGCCTTGCACTTCGAACGTGCGGCGCGCGCCGTCGATCACGAACTCCCAGCCGGTGCGCCCCTCCTGGCCGTACAGCAGGCACGTGTGCCGATGCAGATCGGCGGGCGTCGCCGGCGCGCCCCGGCTGCGCCGGTAAGCAGGGCTGCAGCACGCGACCATCCGCAATTCGCCGAGGCGGCGCGCGATCAGCGTCGAATCGGGCAGCGCGCCGATGCGCAGCGCGAGGTCGAATCCTTCGCCGATCAGATCGACGTGGCGGTCGCTGAGCTCGAGATGCAGCCGGACGGCCGGGTGCTGGACGAGGAACTCGGCGATCAGCGGCGACAGGTGCGTGATGCCGAACGACATCGGCGCGCTGAGCTTGAGCGTCCCGCGCAGGTCGCGGCGGCGCGCGGACATTGCCTCCTCGGTGTCCGCGATCTCGGCGAGGATGCGCGTCGCGCGCGAGTGGAACTCCTGGCCGAGTTCCGTCACCGCGAGCTTGCGCGTGTTGCGCACGAGCAGCCGGACGCCGAGCGACGCCTCGAGCGCCATTACCCGCCGGCTGACGAACTGCTTCGACAGCAGGAGCTTGTCTGCCGCGCCCGTGAAGCTTCCCGCCTCCACCGTCGCGACGAATATCCGAAGGTCATCGAATTGCATGATTGTCCACTAAACGGAGACAGTAATTATCTTCCTGTTTGTACAAATATCAAAATAGTTGACGTAAGCTGCAAGCATCGATCGACGAGGCGCGCAACCCGCAGCGCCCGCGATGCAACGGAGGTCATCATGATTGAAGTCAGAGCAGCCAATCAACGCGGCCGCGCCGAACACGGCTGGCTCAGCTCGCGTCACACGTTCTCGTTCGCCGAATACTACGATCCGGCGCAGGTCGGGTTTTCGGACCTGCTGGTGATCAACGACGATCGCGTCGCGCCCGGCCGCGGCTTCGGCATGCATCCCCATCGCGACATGGAGATCCTGTCGTACGTGCTCGAAGGCGCGCTCGAGCACCGCGACACGATGGGCACGGGCTCGGTGATCGTGCCGGGCGACGTGCAACTGATGAGCGCGGGCAAGGGCATCGCGCACAGCGAATTCAACCACTCGGCGGCGGAGCCCGTGCATTTCCTGCAGATCTGGATCGGGCCGTCGGTGCGGGGCGTCGAGCCGCGCTATCAGCAGGCCAGCGTGAGCGACGACGAAAAGCGCGGGAAGCTGCGTCTCCTCGTGTCGCCCGAAGGTCAGGACGGCTCGTTGAAGATTCGCCAGGACACGCGGATTTACGCGGGCCTGTTCGACGGCGATGCGAGCGAGCAGTTCGTGCTGCCGGCGGAACGCTTCGCGTACGTTCACGTTGCGCGCGGATCGGTGACGGTCAACGGCGTCGCGCTGCAAGAGGGCGACGGCGCGCGGATTCGCGACGAGCAGGCGCTGCAGATCGCGAACGGCAAGCAGGCGCAGGTCCTGTTGTTCGATCTGCGGCCGATCGAAGTCACCGCCGAATGGGCGTGACATCGTCGAGCTTCGGGCGGCCGTGCGCGGACGGCGGCGGCACGGGGCACGCCGTGCTCGCGCCGTTCGGCCGCCCACTGCGCGCGTCGAGCCGCGCGCGCAGACGTCGCGCGGATCGCATGCGCATTCGCGCTCGTCCTTTTCTTCAGGAACCCGATGCAATGAAACCGAACCTCCCTTCGCTGCTCACGTTCAACGGCGGTTATGTCGATACCGCGGGCTTTCTCGCGCTGCAAGGCCTGTTCACCGCGCACGTGACGGGCAACTTCGTCACGCTCGGCGCGACGCTCGTCTCCGGAAGCACGGGCGCCATCGCGAAGCTTCTGGCGCTGCCGGTTTTCTGTGTCGTCGTGCTCGCCGCGGGCGCGGCGCGCCGCTTGATGCTTCGCGCGCGCGCGCCGGCGCTGAAGATCCTGCTGGGTATGCAGTGGCTGCTGCTCGCCGTCGGCGCGGCGCTCGCGATCCGCATGGGCCCGTTCACGGACGGCGATGCGTGGCCGGCTATCGTGACCGGGATGATCCTCGTGATGGCGATGGCGATCCAGAACGCGGTCCATCGGCTGCATTTGCCGGACGCGCTGCCCACGACGCTGATGACGGGCACCGTCACGCAACTGATGCTGCATCTGTCGAACCGGCTCGCCGACGACGATGCACAGCGCACGGGCGGACCGTCGCGGCTCGCGAACATGGCGTGGACCGTCGTGACGTTCGCGCTCGGATGCGGCGTGGCGGCGGGCCTTTATCTGATCGGCGGCGCGTGGGCGTTCGCGTTGCCGCCGGTGCTGATCGCGGCCGCGCTGCTCGTCGGCGAAGAAAAGGCGATGGAGAAGGCGTTGTGAGCGGCGGCGCGCATGCCGCGCCGCACGGATCAAGCGCAATACGCGCGGATGAAGCGGCGAATCGCATCGACGACGACCGCGCCGTCCGACATGTTCTCGACGGCCGAGCGCCGCGGTCCCGCGCGCACTTCGCCGATCGCGAACACGCCGGGCTGCGAGCTTTCGAACGCGGCGGCGAGGGTCATGCCGGACGCCGCGCGTCCGGTGCGGACGAATCCGCTGTCGTCGACGTCGACTGCGCCGCCGAGCCATTCGGTGTTCGCGCGAAGCACGACGCGCGCGAGCCGCGGGCTGTACTCCGGGCGCAGCGACGACGCGATCACGACGGCGTGTGCATGAATGCGTTCGCCGTCTCGGGCGACGAGGCCGAACGGGTAGGCATTGCAGTCGAGGCGAACGGTGTGGTTGCGGATCGTCAGATGAGGACCGAATTGCCGGCGCGCCGCCGCGTCGGGCGCCGCGAATTCGTCGTCGATCCCGAACGGCAGCCGGCCCTCGACGACGACGGTGTTCAGGCGCAGCGATGCGGCGTGCGCGGCGGCGATCATGCCGGCCGGGCCGCCGCCGACGATCGCCACGTCGAATTCATGCTCGTCGTCGCGATGGCGGGCGGACGACGTGCGTCGCGCGGGCGAAGGAAGCGGAAGATCGACGGCGAGCAGGCAGATGCGGCGAAGCAGGAAGAGGCGGACGAGGATGTCGCGAAGATCCGGCTCCCGCTGCAGCAGATGCTTGAGCGTCGCGCGATGGACCCGCACGAGCCGGCATGCGGACGATGCGATCACCGTGACCTCGCATGCGACGTCGTTCAGCAGATCGAGCTCGCCGGTGAAGGTGCCGGGCCCGTGATCGACGCCGGACGGAATCGGCAGGTGCGCGCGCGGCGCGCATCGGGTCGCGCCTTCGAGCACGATGTACAGGTAATCGCTGCGCGTTCCGCTGATGCACAGCGCCGCGCCGCCGTCGACGTCGACGACCGAACCATACCGGGACGCGCGTTCGACCAGGTCTTGCGACAGCCTGTACGCGGCGAAGTCATCGGTATGCTTCAGATGCCCCAGTAGATTTCGGAGGTGATTCATCAATGAGTGCGCGTTGCCAGGAGCATGCATGATGCATCGGGGGCGCTCGCGTGAGCGTCGCGCCAATCTGGCGTCTGCGTGTCCGACGGATTTTCGAGTGTAAGTTGCGGAGCGTGTCCTCTGGCGGTTGCCGGCGCGAGGCGGCGATGCGAAGTGCGAAGATGATGCGCGTTTGACGTGCGAATGACAACTGGCGAAAGTTGAACGTCGTCGACGTTTTTGTAAAAAAGACACCTTTGTTCTATCGACGGATGCAATCGGCCACTATCCTTGACCCGACTGAAGGAATAGCCATGGGGCGATCTGCCGACACCGAAGCAAGCACACCTGCCGAGCCTGAGATGAACTGCATCGATCTTGCCCCCATTGGCCTGCACGACGCGTTTCGCGGCGCGACGATGCAGACGATCGACGTGCGCGTCGACGGCCATGCGCCCGTCGCGCTGACGCGCGTGCGCCATCCGGAGCCCGGCTTCGGCGTCGTCGAGTTCATGCCGCCCGTCGATAGCTGCCTGATCGGCATGTCGCTGATGTCGCCGTCGACGCGCCCGCAACGCGCGTCATCGGGCCTCGACGACGCGCCGTGTCGCGATATGCGCATCGCCTTGCGAATCCGGCAGGATGACGAACCGTTTCGAGCCGACCTGCATCAGCCGTTCGACATGCTCTTCCATGCGTTGCCGCACCGAACGCTGGCCGAGCTGGCCGCCGAAATGCGGATGGGCGGCGTTCGCGAGCTGGCTTGTCCGGACGACAGCCAAGATGCGGTGCTGCAGTGCCTCGTCGGCGTGCTGCTGAGCGCGTCGGCGGCGAATTCGCCACCCAGCCCGCTGCTCGCTGGCCATGTCGCGCGCGCGATGCAGATCCACCTCGTCCAGAAATACGGCGTGGTCGTGCCGAACGTGTCCGCGAAGGGCGGGTTGGCCGGCTGGCAACTGGAGCGGGCGAAGGCGATCCTCACCGAGAACGTCGCCGGCGAAGTGCCGATCTCGCAGGTCGCGTCCGCATGCGGCCTGTCGCGCAGCTACTTCATCAAGGCGTTCCGGCAGACGGTCGGCACGACGCCGCATCGATGGCTGCTCGAGCACAAGATCGAACGCGTCAAGCGCAGCCTGCTGTCGAAGTCCGAGCCGATCGCCGACATTGCGCATCAGTGCGGTTTCTCGGATCAGGCGCATCTGACGCGCGTCTTCACCAGCATGATCGGCACGCCGCCCGCCGCGTGGCGGCGCATGAACCGGAAATAGACGAAGCCTTTCGTCGCGGCCGGGCCGAAAGCGCGCGTCGCGCGCGCCGGATCAGGCGCGTGCGCGCCGTCGCCATCCGCCGGGCGGCAAGCCGACGACCTTCGTGAACGTCTGCGTGAAATGGCTCTGGCTCGAGAACCCGCAATGCTCGGCGATGCGCGCGAGCGTCCAGTCGCCATGCGCGAGCAGTTGCTTCGCAATATCGATGCGCTGCTCGATGAGCCACTGATGCGGCGTCTTGCCTGTCATCGCGCTGAACGCCTTGATGAAGTAGCTGCGCGACACGCGGCATGCATGCGCGATTTCGTCGATCGACATCGCGCCCGTCTTCAGCATCTCCTTCGCACGCATCTCGAGCTGCGCGGACAGGCGCTGCCGCTGCTTCGGCTCGTCGCACGGCACGCCGCCGTAGGCGTGCATCGCGTGCGTGCCGATCGCCATGCCCAATTGGTCGAGGAGCATCGCATCGGCCGCGTCGCCCGATTGCAGCGCCAGCGCCAGTGCGCGTCCGAGCTGGCCGAGCAGGTGGTCGTCGTGCGCGACCGTCGGCGCGATGCCGTCGAGCCCCGCGCGGCGGCTGCCGTCGGCGAGGCCGTCGAGGAACGTCGGCGACAGCTCGATCAGCATGAAGTTGAAATTCGACACCATGTCCGCGCGATAGTCTTCGGAGAAGTCGCGCGCGTAGATCGAATCGACCCGGAAATCGTGCGTTGCCGAACGGCTGCCGCGGATGATCCTTCGGCGATGTCCGTCGGACAACGAAATGCCGATCAGGATGCCGCGTCCGGAGGCCGGCGTCGAGACCTGCTCGAGGCGCAAGCCGGTCGTGTGCTTGCGGTAGAAACCGAACAGCGCCGTCTGACGCTCGATGTTCGTCAGAAAGCCGCTCGACGTGCAGCCCAGCGAGTCTTTCGCGGTCGTTTGCGGCGGCGAATGGCGTGCAAGCGAACTCATGGAGCGATTTCCACAGCAGTGAGCGGTGCATGTCGCGAGCGGCTGTTCGCATCCGGTGTGCAATGGCGTGTTGCATCGGTGCCGGCCGGTCGGCGGGGGGCGTATTGCGAATTCCGCACCGTGCCCGTTTGCGGTGCGCAAGCGTCGTGCGAACGCGCGGGCTGCGCGGCGTATCGGCACGACAGGCGATCGGCGGCGGCGGTCGAACGCGCGTTGCGGCCGATCGCCGATGCCGGCTGCGATCCGGCGGGCGGGGCAGCGCCGCGTCGCGGAATCTTACCGGTTGTTACGGGCGGATTGTACGTGCAACGGTTCCAGTCTGCCAGGCGGGCGAGGGGGGGCGATGCGCTGTGTCGGATATGACGCGCCGCGCGTGTTCGCCGCCCGCCCGGATGTCGATGCGGCCAGCCCGCTGCGCGCGCCGCCGCCGAGCGGCCGGGCCATCGCAGAACGCGCGCCTGTCCGATCCGTTCCATTTGCATGTGGCCGTGCGATCGGGGCCGGCGACGTATGTGCGCGAATCGCTTCATTGTCCCGAGCGCGACTTCGCGATGAAACGTGCGAGCGCCGCGAGCGGAAAGAGCGCGCCGGCGATCGCGATCCAGGTCCAGCCGCCGTGCTCGTAAAGAACGCTCGCGAGCGCCGAGCCGATCGCGCCGCCGACGAAGATGCTCGTCATGTAGATCGAGTTCAGGCGATTGCGGCTGTGCGCGTCGAGCGCGTAGATCTCCCGCTGGCCGAGCACCATGTTCATCTGCACCGCGAAGTCGAGCAGAATTCCGGTCGCGACGAGCCCCGCCACGCCGACGCCGGGAACGAGCAGGACCGGCACGAAGCTCGCCGCCGCGAGCACGAGCGCGACGACGGTCGCGCGCTCGGCGTGGCCGGCGTCCGCGAGGCGGCCGGCGATCGGAGCGGACGTCGCGCCCATCGCGCCGACGAGCGAGAACAGCGCAATCGCCGATTGCGACAGATGGTAGTGGTTCATCAGCTCGACCGGCACGGCCGTCCAGAACAGGCTGAACGAGCCGAACATCAAGCCCTGGTAGAGCGACCGCTCGCGCAGCACGGGCTGCGTCGCGACGAGCCTTTCGAGCGAGCGGATCAGTTGCGCGTACGTTGCCTCGTGCTTGGGCCGGCGGCTCGGGATCGTCAGCATCAGCAGCGCGGTCACGATCGCCATCGTGATCGCGCCGAACGCGAACACGGCACGCCAGCCGAAATGATCGGCGACGAAGCTCGCGACGGGACGCGACAGCAGGATGCCGAGCAAGAGCCCGCTCATGATCGTGCCGACGACGCGTCCGCGCGATTCGCTCGGCGCGAGATGCGCGGCGAGCGGGATCAGCAGCTGAACCGCGACCGAGCTGAAGCCGACGATCAGCGATACGGCGAGGAACACGCCCGGCTCGCGGACGCTGGCGGCGAGCGCGAGGCTCGCGATCGACATCAGCGCGGTGACGATCATCAGCTTCTTGTTCTCGACCAGATCGCCGAGCGGCACCAGAAAGAACAGGCCGGCCGCATAGCCGATCTGCGTGAGCGACACGATGAGGCTCGCCATGCCGGTGGACATGTGAAGATCCGGCGCGATCAGCGCGATGATCGGTTGCGCGTAATAGAGATTGGCGACGATCGCGCCGCAACTGAAGGCGAACAGCAGGATCAGGCTGCGCGCCATCTGCGGCATGGCTCCGGCGGTGGCCGGAGAGGCAAGGTTGGTGTTCATGGTGTGCTCGCTGGTGAATGAAACGGGTTGGGCGCAACCGCCGTGCCGGACGACGAATCGGGCGGCAGGCGGCGCCGGGCGACTTGGCATCGGCGAAGGCGGAGCGTGCTTGCCTGCATTTGTCGATGCGTGGTCGAGTGGGACTGAGCTTATTCGGCGTGACCGGGATCGAGAATCGCGCGCGGCGGCAATCCGGCGTTGCGCCGCGCGCAACGCGCGCACTGGCGCCGCCATGCATATCCGGTGCATGCGGTCTTTGCCGCAGATGCAACGCCGGATTGCAGCGGCGCAGCATTCCCGCGGCATATCGCGGCCCCTATGCTTCGATCACGCCACGCGCCATTCGGGCGACGTGTTCAACGTGAAAACACACCGGAGAAGAGTCATGCACGACCATCTTTTCGAGCCGATCAAGGTCGGCACCCGCGTGCTGCCGCATCGCAATGGCGCCGCTCACCCGCTCGCGGGCCGGGCAGCCGGGCAACGTGCCGACGCCGATGAACGCCGAGTATTACCGCCAGCGCGCGAGCGCCGCGCTGATCATCACGGAGGCGACGCAGATTTCCCAGCAGGGGCAAGGGTACGCATGGACGCCCGGCATCCACACCGACGCGCAGATCGACGGCTGGTGCGCGGTGAGCCGCGCGGTTCATGCGAGCGGCGGCACGATCTTCCTGCAGTTGTGGCATGTCGGGCGCGTGTCGCATCCCGTGTTCCAGCCTGACGGCGTGCCGCCCGTCGCGCCGAGCGCGATCGCGGCGCCCGGAAAGACATTCATCGTCGATGCGGACGGCGCGGGCGCATGGGCCGACGTGCCCGTGCCGCGCGAGCTGACGGTCGCGGAGATCGAGGCGATCATCGACGATTTCCGGCGGGCGGCGCGCAACGCGATCGCCGCGGGCATGGACGGCGTCGAGATTCATGCGGGCAATGGCTATCTGATCGACCAGTTCATCAATTCGAACAGCAACCGCAGAGCCGATGCGTACGGCGGCAGCGCCGAGCGTCGCGCGCGCTTCCTGCTGGAGATCGTCGCGGCGGCGGCGGCGTGTCCGTCGATGCGTGTCGCCATCGTGACGGACGCCGACTCCGCGCGGGCGATGCCCGGTACGCGGGGTTCGCGATCGCGGTCTTCGACGCCGCGCGGCTCGCGTTACGCCGCGTGCGCGGCGTCGCCGACGCCCATGATCCGCTTGCCGAGCGCGATGCCCCAGTCGGTCAACTGCACGCCGTATTGCCATTGCGCCGATTGCCAGGCGGCGAGCGCGCGTTCGACGTCGCCGCCGGACGCATCGATCGCGCGTGCGAGCGATACCGCGTTCGTCGCCGCTTTCGCCGTGCCTGCGCCCGTGTGCGGCCGCGCGACGAACGCCGCGTCGCCGAGCAGCACCGCGCGGCCGAACACCATGCGCGGCGCCCGGTAGTCCTGGATGATCTGCATGAACGGCGCGTCGGTGGCCGCGACCAACGCGGCCAGTGCGGGCGCGAGCTGCATGCCGGCTTCGTCGAGCAGGCCGCGGCGCTGCGCGTCGCTCATCGCGCCGGGCGGGATCGAGTGCGTGCGGACGATGCCGTGCCGATCGGTGAGGGCGGCGCGCAGCGCGTCGCCCGCGGGCAGCCGGCGATACCACACCCAGTTCCAGCGCCGTTCGCCCGGCACGGTCGAGCCGTCTTCGCCGGGAATCAGATACGCGAGCAGTTGATGCCCCGCTTCCTGCTGGAACGTGAACGCGTTCGTCAGTTGCGCGGCCGCTGCCGAGTCGAGGCGCGGCTCGGGCACGAGGCCGCGCCATGCGAGGTAGCCGGCATAGGCGGGAAGGCTTCCCGGCAGCAGCAGACGGCGCATCGTCGAATCGGGGCCGTCCGCGCCGATCAGCAGATCGGCCCGCACGTGCGCGCCGTCCGAGAAGCGCGCACGGACTTCGGCGTCTTCCCGGACGATGTCGGCCAACGCGACGCCCGAGCGGATCATCCCGGCGGGCAGGCTCGCCTTGAGCGTGCCGTAGAGCATGCTCCACGCGGTCTGCGTCTGCGGCATTCGCTGGCGCTGTGCGATGTCGCCGCGGGCGTCGACAAATTGACGATATTCGCTTCGTACGCCGAGCGGTCCGGTGTAGTCGATGCCGCCGAACCGGAACGCGTCGAGCACGTCCGGCTGCAGGACGAGCCCGCCGCCCCGGCTGTCGAGGTCGTGCGGCGAGCGTTCGAAGACGTCGACGTCCCAGCCGATCGAGCGGAGCGACGTCGCGGCGAACAGGCCGCCGAGCGACCCGCCGACGATCACCGCACGATGTTGTTGTCGGGTATTCATGAGTGTGCCTCCGTGAGTTGAATCGCATCTGGCGGCGTTGCGTGCGGCGTCGCGGCGCGCAACGCGCGCGCGAAGACGTTCGCCGGTTGCGCGCCGCTGATGCGCTCGTCGCCGATCGCGAACGCGGGCAGCAGCCGGATGCCGTCATGCAGCGCGCGGACGCGCGACTGCCTGACCGCCGCGACGCCGGCGTCCGACGCGAGATACGCGTCGACCGCATGCGGATCGAGGCCGGTTTGCGAGGCGAGCCGCAGCAGCACGTCGCGATCGCCGATGTCGAGCCCGCGCGCGAAGTACGCGTCGAAGATCGCCGACGACAGCGCGCCTGCGCGATCGTCGTCGCCGGCCGTCGCGGCGAAGTTCAGCAGGCGGTGCGCGAGCAGTGTGTTCGGCATGATCGAGATGCGGTCGAAATCGAACGCGACGCCCGCGCGCCTGCCGGCCAGCGCGGCGTCGGCATCGGCCTGTCGCGCGCGCGTCGGGCTGCCGAGCCGGCGCACGCGGTACGCGGCGCGATCGGTGCCTTCGTTCGGCAGTGACGGATCGACTTCGAATGCGCGATACGTGACGATCACGGGCTCGCGCACGCCGCTTTCCGCGATGCCGCGCCGCAGATTGGACTCGCCGACCGCGCACCACGGGCACGTGAAGTCGTGCGTGACCTGAATGGCGATCGAAGACATCGTCCGCTCCTTGCGATTGGCATGTGCACAGCGTAGACGGCGCGGATAAGATGCAGAATGCCGGCAAAAAGCAAACCGGCGTTGCGCGATTCGCAATAGGAACGATATGGACAAGCTACTTGCGTTGCAGACTTTTACCGTCGTCGCCGACACGGGCGGCTTCTCGAAAGCCGCAAGGCAGCTCGGCACCGCGACGTCGTCGGTGACGCGGCTGATGGATGCGCTGGAGGCGTCGCTCGGCGTGACGCTGCTCACGCGCACGACGCGCCACGTGACGCTCACCGACGCCGGCGCGACCTATCTCGACCAGGTCGGCGGCCTGCTGTCGCAACTCGTCGAGGCCGACGAGAGCGTGGCCGACGCCGGCGGCGAGCCCGTCGGCACGCTGCGCGTATCGGTGCCCGTCACGTATGCGCGCATCGTCCTCGGCCCGCATCTGTCGGCGTTTCTCGATGAATATCCGCGCGTGTCGCTCGATCTCGTCGTGTCGGACGCCTATCTCGATCTCGCGACCGACCGCATCGACGTCGCCGTGCGGATCGGCGCGCCGGCGCAAGATCCAGGCCTCGTCGTGCGCAAGCTGATGGAGAATCGGCGCATCGTCGTCGCGAGCCACGACTATCTCGACACGATGGGCACGCCCGTCGCGCCTGGCGATCTCGCGTCGCATCGGTGCCTGCGCTTCCCGTATCGGCAGGGGCGGCAAAGCTGGACGTTCAGCCGGGACGGTCAATCGGACAAGGTCGAAATCAACGGCAGGCTGACGGCGAACAGCCTCGACGTCCTGCGCGAAAGCGTGCTGAGCGGGCAGGGCATCGCGCTCGTGCCGACGTGGCTCGTGCATGACGACATCGTCGCGGGCCGCATGCTGCCGTTGTTCGAATCGTGGTGCGTGACGCCGCCGGGCGGCGGCGCGCAGGTCTATGCGGCGTATCTGCCGAACCGGCGGCATTCGCGGAAGGTGCGGACGTTCATCGCGTTTCTCGCTGAGCGCATGCCCGATGCGCTCGACGGCTGAAGGAATGCGCGGGCGTGCGCATCGACGCCGAGGCGGGCGCGCCGTCGATGCGATGGCGCGCGGTTGCGCGCCACCGCGCGAACACGTCCGGCGTGGGATGACGCGCTACGCCGGGCGGGGGGCGTGTCGGCGGCGACGGCCGAGGTCGCGCTCACGACGAGCAATTCGTGACGCGACGGATTGTCGGCGTGCGGTTGCGCTGCTGCTTGTGCGCGCGTTTTTTATATCCGGACGGATAGGGCGGGGAAGCGATCGCGTGCTCGTGCACGCGGGATGAACTCGCGCTTGCACGCGCGAGATGGCCGCGCGCTTGCGTACGCGGCCAGATGGCGACGAACTCGATTGAATCGGCGGCCGAGAACCTAATCGGAAACCAAAACGGAGACGAGAACGACGGCCGAAACCGCCGGCGCGTCAGCCTGCACGACGGACGCATCGCGCTCGACCGCCCGCCCGGATCAGCGCGCCGGAACCGGCGCCAGCACGTCGTGCGCGTTCGCGGTGCGCTGCTGCGCCTTGTGAACCATCGTGTACGCATAGTCGACGCCCATGCCGTACGCGCCCGAGTGCTCCTTCACGAGCTTCATCACGGCGTCGTACGTGTCGCGGTGCGCCCAGTCGCGCTGCCATTCGAGCAGCACCTGCTGCCACGTGACCGGCACGACGCCCGCCTGGATCATCCGCTGCATCGCGAAGTCGTGCGCGTCCTTGCTGGTGCCGCCCGATGCGTCGGCGACCATGTAGATCTCGTAGCCGCCTTCCGCCATCGCGCACAGCGCGAACGTCGTGTTGCAGACTTCCGTCCAGAGGCCGGACACGACGATCTTCTTGCGTCCGTTGGCCTTCAGCGCGTCGCGCACTTTCTGGTCGTCCCACGAATTCATCGACGAGCGTTCGAGCAACGTGTGGTCGGGGAACACGTCGAGCAGCTCCGGATACGTGAAGCCGGAGAACGATTCCGATTCGACGGTCGTGATCGTGGTCGGGATGTTGAAGAGCTTCGCGGCCTTCGCAAGCCCAACGACGTTGTTCTTCAGCGTCTGGCGATCGATCGACTGAACGCCGAACGCCATTTGCGGCTGCTGATCGATGAAGATCATCTGGCTGTTGTGCGGAGTGAGGACTTCGAGCTTCGGATCGGACATGACAGTCTCCGGGTGACGCCGTTCAAGGCGGGATTGAAGAAAGACGTTTGATGCGCTGCGATTGCGCGCATCGCGCGCATCGTTTCGGGATCGAGTGCGAACGCGTCGCGCGCCGGCGAAATCGCGCGATGCGTCGAGGCTGAGCAGACGGTGCGTGCTCCGACGGTCCGCGTCGAAGAGCGGTCATGTCGAGAGCCAACGATTCGCTGCGGGATGGATGCTAGACGGTGAATGTCCGGCCGTCTTGAAGAATAGTGCGCAAACTTGGCGAGGAGTCCGATGAACGTCGCGCGTTCGCGTACATGCGGCGCGAACGCGGCCGAAGCCGATGCTGCTGCGTCGCCGCATCGTTTCCGCCGATGCCGCGTGCGGGTCCGGAAGCGGCGCGCCGCATCGCTATCGTTCAAATCTCGCGACTAACGTTCAATACGAGAACGTTTGCAAATGCGATAGTCCGTCGCGACGGATCGAGACACGTGTTAGCCGAGCGCATGTCCGTCGCTCGCGCGCCTGCTTCGCATCTCGACGACGCAGACGGCCACTTCATTCGGATTCCCCATCATGAAAGTCTATGTTTTGTCGCTCGCCATGGGATTGCTCGTCGGCATCATCTACGGCGTATTCAACGTGCGCTCGCCGGCGCCTCCCGTGATCGCACTCGTCGGCCTGCTCGGCATTCTCGCCGGCGAGCAGGTGCCGCCGCTCGTCAAGCGGCTGGTGGGCAACGCCGAGACGTCGACCTCGTGGTATCAGCACCAGGTCAAACCGCACATGTTCGGGCAACTGCCGACCTGCCCGAAGGCGCCGAACGAGCCGAGCGCACCCGCGCAGGTCGCGGCCGCCCGTCAACCCGATTCGCAACCCGGAGAGCAGCGCCATGGCTGACATTGCCGCACAACCGACCCCCGACCTGATCCTGCATCGCGGGCGCTTCACGACACTCGACCGCGCGAATCCGGCCGCGAGCGCGGTCGCGATCAAGGACGGCCGATTCGTTGCCGTCGGCGGCGACGAAGTGCTCGCGTCAGCGGGACCGAACACCCGGATCGTCGATCTGCAAGGCAAGGGCGTGCTGCCGGGCCTGATCGACAACCATCTGCACATCATCCGCGGCGGCCTGAACTTCAACATGGAGCTGCGCTGGGACGGCGTGCGCAGCTTGGCCGACGCGCTGGCCATGCTGCGCCGCCAGGTGGCCGTTACGCCCGCGCCGCAATGGGTGCGCGTGGTCGGCGGCTTCACCGAGCATCAGTTCGCCGAGAAGCGTCTGCCGACGATCGACGAACTGAATGCGGTCGCGCCCGACACGCCGGTCTTCATCCTGCATCTGTACGATCGCGCGCTGCTGAACGGCGCTGCGCTGCGCGCGGTGGGGTATGCGAAGGGCACGCCGGAGCCGCCGGGCGGCCAGATCATGCGCGATGCGGCCGGCAATCCGACCGGGCTGCTGCTCGCCAAGCCGAATGCCGCGATCCTGTACGCGACGCTCGCGAAGGGGCCGAAGCTGCCGTTCGAATACCAGTTGAACTCGACGCGGCACTTCATGCGCGAGCTGAACCGGCTCGGCGTGACGGGCGCGATCGATGCGGGCGGCGGCTTCCAGAACTATCCGGACGACTACGCGGTCATCCAGCAGCTCGCGAAGGACGGACAACTGACGATCCGCCTCGCATACAACCTGTTCACGCAGAAACCGAAGGACGAGAAGCAGGACTTCCTGAACTGGACAGAGACGTCGAAGTACCACGACGGCACCGACTATTTCCGCCACAACGGCGCGGGCGAGATGCTGGTGTTCTCGGCGGCCGATTTCGAGGACTTCCGCGAGCCGCGTCCCGATCTGCCGGCCGAAATGGAAGGCGAGCTCGAAGCGGTCGTGCGCGTGCTCGCGCAGAATGGCTGGCCGTGGCGTCTGCATGCGACCTATGACGAGACGATCAGCCGCGCGCTCGACGTGTTCGAGCGCGTGAATCGGGACATTCCGCTCGAAGGCCTCAACTGGTTCTTCGATCACGCGGAGACGATTTCCGAGGAATCGATCGACCGGATCGCGGCGCTGGGCGGCGGGATCGCGGTGCAGCACCGGATGGCGTATCAGGGCGAGTACTTCGTCGAGCGCTACGGCCCGGGCGCCGCGCAAGCGACGCCGCCCGTCAGGCGGATGCTCGACAAGGGCGTCAAGGTGTCGGCCGGCACCGACGCGACGCGCGTCGCGTCGTACAACCCGTGGGTTTCGTTGGCATGGCTGATCACCGGCAAGACGGTCGGCGGCATGTCGCTCTACCCGCGTGCGAATTGTCTCGATCGCGAGACCGCGCTGCGGATGTGGACCGAGAACGTCACGTGGTTCTCGAACGAGGTCGGCAAGAAAGGCCGGATTCAGGTCGGGCAGCTCGCCGATCTGATCGTGCCCGATCGCGACTTCTTCGCGTGCGCGGAATCCGATATCGCGGATACGACCTCGCTGCTGACCGTCGTTGGCGGCAAGGTCGTGTACGGCGCGGGGCCGTTCGCCGATGTCGACGAAGGCGCGCCGCCGCCCGCGATGCCGGACTGGTCGCCCGCGCGCATGTTCGGCGGCTATGCGGGATGGGCGGACAAAGCCGGCGGCGCGTCGCTGCAGCAGGTCGTCCGGCATGCGGCGCAGGCATGCGCATGCGCGAACAATTGCGGCATTCACGCGCATCGGCATGCGACCGCGTGGAGCAGCAAGCTGCCGGTCGCCGATCTGAAGAGCTTCTGGGGCGCGCTCGGCTGCTCGTGCTGGGCGGTATGACCGCGTGCGGCGCGTGACGTGACGGTCGCGTCGCGCGTCGCCGCTTCGCAGCGCCCGATCGACGCGCCTGGTTGCGTCGCCCGCGGCGGAGCATCGGCCCGATCGATTCGACGATGCGCATGCCGAGCGCGAGCGCGAGCGGGTTCGAACGGATGACAGCGCGATGCCGAGGGCGCGGACATCGCGCCCGATGACGAACGGGAACGCGCGGGTCGCCCGTTCGTGCGCCGCCATAGGGGATCGCGCGCGCCGGCTTGCCCGATCCTGCATGCGTCGCGTGCGGCCAAGCGTCGACCCGGAGGGCGGGCGGCGCGCCGCTCAACCGATTCGAGCGGGCGCCTCGCATGCGTTCGCGCTCGGTCCGGAAGCGCTCGTTTCGTATCGATTCATTCACTACTCGCGCTGATAGACATGTCTGCAGAAGCCACGATCGCGCTCGGTCGCTTCGAACTCGATATGGACAGGCGGGTCCTCACGGACGACGGTGACATCGTCCACATCGGCTCGCGCGCGTTCGACATCCTCGCGGCGCTCGCGTCGGCCGACGGGCGGCTCGTGACGAAGGACGAGCTGATGCAGGCCGTCTGGCCGGATACCGTCGTCGAGGAAAACAACATCCAGGTGCATCTGTCCGCGGTGCGCAAGGCGCTCGGACGGGATCGCGATCTCATCATCACCATTCCCGGCCGCGGCTATCAACTGGTGCAGCGGCGCCGGGAAGCGGCCGTCGCCGCCGTGCCGCGTACGCCGGCATTGGCGACGCGCGGGCTGCCGACGCAGAAGATCCGTCTGATCGGCCGCGACGACGACGTGAAGCAGGCGCGCGAGATGCTCGATCGCACTCGCGTGTTGACGCTGACGGGCGCGGGCGGCATCGGCAAGACGAGCCTCGGCATCGAGGTCGCGCGCGGCTATGCGGCGAGCGGCGCGGCGGACGTGTGCTTCGTCGAGCTCGCCGCGTCGGCCGACGAGGCAACGGTGCTCGCGGCGCTCGCCGAGGCCTGTGGCGTGTCGTCGGCCGGCTCCGGGGTCGACGCGGCGGGAATCGCGAGCGCGCTCGCGGGGCCGCGCCGGTTGCTCGTGCTGGACAACGCCGAGCAGGTGATCGCCGACGTGGCCGCGATCGTCGAGACGCTGATCGCGACGAACGATGCGCTGCGCGTGCTCGTGACGAGCCGCGAGCCGCTGCGGATCGTGCCCGAGGCGGTGTTTCGGGTCGATCCGCTCGACGTGCCCGCCGCGAATGCGGACGACGCCGGCATCCTCGCGCGCTCGGCCGTCCGGCTGTTCTTCTCGCGCGCGAACGCGCTGCAGCGCACGCCCGGCATGCAGTCCGCCGAAATTCGCATCGCCGGCGAAATATGCCGCCGGCTCGACGGCATTCCGCTCGCGATCGAACTCGCGGCCGCGCGCGCGGCGACGCTCGGGCTCGAAGGCGTGTACCGCCGCCTCGACGATCGCCTCGCGTTGCTCGGCGGCGGCCATCGAACCGCGCTGCCGCGCCACCAGACGCTGCGTGCGACGTTCGACTGGAGCTTCGCGCTCCTCGACCGGCCCGCGCGCGCCGTGTTCCGGCGGCTCGCGATGTTCGGCGGGCTGTTCACGTTCGATGCGATGTGCGCGGTCGTGTGCGATGCCGAGCTGACGATCGGCGGCGTGATTGCCGCGATCGACGAGCTCGTCGCCAAATCGCTCGTCGCCGTGGAATTCGACGGGCCGGTCGCCAAGTACCGGCTGTCCGAGTCGACGCGCGCGTACGCACTCGAAAAGCTGATGGCCGAAGGCGAGCGGCATCAGGTCGCCGCGCGCCATGCGCGCTATCTGACCGCCTGTTTTGACGCGGGCGCGGCCGGCCGTGCGCGCATCGAAGACGCGTCGGCGCTGCGCCAGACGCTCGACGACGCGTGCGGCGCATTCGACTGGGCGTTCTCGCCGGGCGGCAATCCGGGACTCGGCATCGAGCTTGCGACGAGCCTCGTCGGCGCGCTGCTCGACGGCGGGATGATCGATGAGTGCGGCAAGCGCGACGCGCTCGCGCATTGCAGCGGCAGCGGCGAGGCGCTGTTTCTGCCGGAAATGTGGCGTGCGCTCGGCGTGGCTGCGTATGCGCAGGCACAGGCGCGAGACGGGCCGGACGGCGTCGATGCGGGCCGCTTCGATGCGGCGCATGCATGTTTTCGGGAGGCGATCGATCTGGCGCGCGCGCAGGGCGCGGCGACGCGGACGCTGCGCGCGACGATCGCGCAGGCGCGGCTGCTGCTGGCCGACGGACGTGCGCATGAAGCCGCCGACACGCTTCACGCGTTGGCCGCGCACTTCGATCCGGCTTCGCGCGCGCGGGATGCCCGCCAGCCGTTCGAACTCGTCGCGACGCTGCCGGCCGATTCGTGATCGCCGTGGCGTGCGGATATGCGCGCCGCGACATCGGATATGCGGCGCCGCTTCGACGCCGCGACGCGCACACCGCGCGTCGCCGCACGATGAGCGCGTTGCGCCGATCGACGCAATGCCGCCTGCCGGGCCAATCGCGCGGACCGGACGCGCGGCGCCAGCCGAACCAACTGAACCAACTGAGCCAACTGAGCCAACTGAGCCAACTGAGTCAACTGAGCCAACTGAGCCAACTGAGTCAACTGAGCCAACTGAGCCAACTGAGCCAACTGAGCCAACTGAGTCAACTGAGCCAACTGAGCCAACTGAGTCAACTGAGCCGATTGGGCCAGCCGAGTCAACCGTACGAACCGCGCAAACCGAGCCAGCCCGCAAGCATCCGCGCGAATCGCATCCGCGCGGCGTCATGCTTCGATCAGCTTGCGAAGCGTGTCGCCGCCGAGCGGCATGTCGCGCAGACGTTTGCCTGTCGCATCGAACAGCGCATTCGCGATCGCGCCCGCGGTCGGCCCCATCGCCGCTTCGGCGACGCCGAGAAACGGCATGCCCGGACGATCGATCAGGTGCACGTTCAACCGGCTCGGCGCGGCCGAGAACCGCAGGATCGGATAGCTGCTCCAGTCGAAGCTGCGGATGCGCGCGGTGTCGTATTGCAGCGATTCGTACAGCGTCCAGCTCGCGGATTGAATGATTCCGCCTTCGATCTGATTGCGCACGCCGTCGGGATTGACGATCTGGCCGGCATCGACGGCGACTTCCGCATGTTCGAGCACGACCTGTCCCGTCTCGCGCACGACCGAGATCTCGACGGCCATCGCGACGTAAGCCATCAGATTCTTGTACTTGCCGAACGCGAAGCCCACGCCGCGCACCGGTTGCCGCGGCGGGCGCGGCCAGCCGAAGCGCTGCGCGGCGAGTGCGATGACGTCGCGCGCGCGCGGATCCTGCATGTGCTTCAGGCGGAACGCGACGGGATCTTCTTGCGCCGCCTGTGCGAGCTCGTCGATGAAGCTCTCGATCGAGAAGACGTTCATGTGCGCGCCGAGCGAGCGCATCGCCGACGTGTTGAGCGGCATCGTCGGCGAGAAGTGGTTCGTCACGCGCAGATTCGGGAACGTGTAGAGCGGAATCGCGTTGCGGTCGCCGCCGCCTTCCGGCTGCACCATCGGCACCGACGGCGCGGGCGTGAACGGATGCTCGAGCATCGTCGCCGGCACGAGCCGGCCCGCATTGACGATCCGTTCGTTGTGCGAGCTGCTCCACAGCGCATAGCGCCAGTCGACGATCTTGCCGCTCGCGTCGAGCGACGCGCTGACTTCAGTGACCATCGCCGGCGTGAAGTGATCCCACGTGTGTTCCTGCTCGCGCATCCATTGCACGCGGATCGGATGGCCGGGCATCGCGCGGGCGATCAGCGCCGCGTGCGCGGCCACGTCGTCGGCGCCATTGTGGCCATAGCAGCCGGAGCCTTCCGCATGGATGCAGCGAATCTGCCGCTTCGGCAGCGACAGCAGTTCCGCGAGCGCATCGCGCAGCGGATAGACGCCCTGCGAATGCGTCCAGACCGTCATCCTGCCCGCGTCGAATTGCGCGATCGCGCATGACGGACCGATCGAGCCGTGCATCAGATACGGCTTCGTATAGCGTGCGTTCAGCGTCTTCACGGTCGCGCCGGCCGGCGCGCGCACGGTCGCGATGTCGATCCGCCGCGTCGCGATCCGCTCGAGATCCCGATGCACGGTCGCGCGATCGGGCAGCGCGCGGCCGGCGCTCCAGCGGCACGTCGCGGCGAGCGCGCGCTGCGCGCTGACCGCCTGCCACTCGCCGCGTGCGACGACGGCGAGCAGGCTGCCGTCGCGCACGATCCTGACGACGCCCGGCAGCCGCGACATGTTCGCTTCGTCGAAACCCTCCAACTGCGCGCCGTAGACAGGCGGCAGCACGACGCGCGCATGCAGCATGCCGGGCAGGCGCATGTCCTGCACGTAGCTCGCGCCGCCCGACACCTTCGCCGGAATGTCGACACGCGGCAGCGACGTGCCGATCACGCGGAACGTGCCGGGGTCCTTCAGCGGCGACGCGGCCGATGCGGTGCGATGCAGGTCGACGAATCCGACCGCCTCGCCGAAGGTCATCCGACGGCCGTCGCGGGCGGCGATGACGCCGTCGCGCGTCGTGAGCGTGTCGCTCGCGACGCCGAGGCGGCGCGCCACCGCATCGACGAGCAGGCCGCGCACCTGCGCGGCCGCGTTCAGCAGTGCGCCGCCGCTGTCCGCCATCGTGTGGCTGCCCGCCGTGAGCCCTTCGTCCGGCGACGCGCCGGTGTCGGCGGTCAGGAACGTGATCAGCGCGGGCGCCATGTTCAGCTCCTCGGCGGCGACCTGCAGCAGCGCGGTGCGCACCCCGGTGCCGAGCTCGACCTTGCCGGTGAAGACGGTCACCTTGCCGCTCGGATCGATCTTGATCCACGCGTCGAGGAACGGGTTCGACTTCAGGCTGCCGGCGAGCGCCTGCGTCGCCTTCGAGATGCGGACCGCCGCGCCTTCGTCCGCGATCACCATCTGCGCGAGCGCGGGCGCGGCGGGCGTGAGGCTGAACGTGACGAACAGCGAGCCGGACAGCAGGAACCGGCGGCGGCGCGGATCGAAATCGGCGTCGTCATGCTTCATGCGCGGCTCCTTTGCCGTTCGTGGCCGCGTTCGCGGCGGCGGTGCCGGAGGGCGGCGCGATGCCGGCCGCCTGGCGGATCGCCGCGAGGATCCGCGTGTGCGTGCCGCAGCGGCAGAGGTTCGGCTCCATGTGCGCGCGCAACTCGTGCTCGGTCGGCTTCGGATGGCGTTCGAGCAGCGCCTGCGCGCGCATGATCATGCCTGCGATGCAGTAGCCGCACTGCGCGGCCTGATGGTCGATGAAGGCCTTCTGCAAAGGTCCGGGCCGCTCGGCGCTGCCGAGACTTTCGATCGTTCTGACCGGCCGCGCGCCGATCGACGCGACGGGCAGCAGGCACGAGAAGACGGGCTGGTCGCCGACGATGACCGTGCACGCGCCGCATTGTCCGAGGCCGCAGCCGAACTTCGCGCCGTGCAGGTTCAGGTCGTCGCGCAGCGCGTAGAGCAGCGGCGTCGACGGATCGGTGTCGAGCGCGTGCGTGACGCCGTTCACGGTTAATTGAATCATCGGGATGCGTTCTCCTTCCTGAGCGTCGAGACCGTCGCGTCGACGCCCGTCCACGGCCCGCGGCTCGAATAGGCGGCGCGCACGTACTGCGCGAGATCGGCGATCTGCTCGTCGCTGTAGACGTCGCCGAACGGCGGCATGTAGTTGACGGCCCGTTCGCCTTCCCACGTGATGCCGCCGATGATCATCTGCGCGAGGTTGCGGGGCGTGTCCGCGTTGACCGCGGTGCTGAGCGCGAGGCTCGGGCGTTCGCCGATCGATTGCATCGGCGCGTTCGGGCCGTGACACTGCGCGCACGACGCGGCGAAGATCGTCGCGCCGCGCCGCGCCGGCTCCGTCATCGACCGGGCCTCGGCCGGAATCGCGTGCGGCGCGTCGCCGGTCTGCGGTTTTTGCAGCGACAGCAGGTAGGTCGCGATCGCGTCGACGTCCTCGCGCGGCAACGTCGCCAGCTCGCGCGTGACGGGCAGCATCGGACCCGCCGCGGCGCCGTGCTCGCTCGAACGCCCGGTACCGAGATAGGTCACGAGCGCGTCCCGCGTCCACGGGCGCGCCGCGCCCGTCAGCCGGTTGAGCGCGGGCGCGTCCCAGCCGTCGACGAGACCGCCGTCGAATGCGCGGCCGGACTGTTCGCCGCCGATCGCATCGAGCGGCGAATGGCACGCGGCGCAGTGCCCGAGGCCTTCGACGAGATGACGGCCGCGATTCCATTCGACGGTCTTCGACGCGTCCGCCGCGAGCGTGCCGGGACGCAGAAAGAGCACGTTCCAGAACGCGACGAGCGGACGGAAATTCAGCGGGAACATCAGCCGGTTCGCCGGCGCGGTTGCCTTCACCGGCTCGCGGTTCATCAGGTACGCATAGGCGGCGAGGATCTCGCGGTCCGTCATCCGCGTGAAATGGACGTAAGGAAACGCCGGATAGAGCAGATGTCCGTCGCGCGAAACGCCGCGGCGCATTGCGCGCGCGAATGCATCGATCGACCACGCGCCGATGCCGGTTTCGGGGTCGGGGGTGATGTTGGTCGCGAAGATCGTGCCGAACGGCGTCGCGAGCGCGCGGCCGCCCGCGAACGGCCGGCCGTCGTTCGCGGTGTGACAGACGACGCAATCGCCGAGCGCGACGACGCGCGCGCCTTCCTGCCGGAGCGCAGGGTCGAATGCCGATGCGGCGGGGCGCTCGACTGGTGCGATCGCGGGTTTCCACATCCGGTAGCCGGCCGCCAGCGCGCCGACGACCGCGATGCCCGCGCAAACAAGGATCAGGGGCCGGCGCATCGTCGATTCCGCCGGCGTTGTGCGAGGCGGCCGCGCGCGTGCCGGCCAGTCGCATCGGGGCGGCCGCCGCGGCGCGTCGCGAGCGCGCGCCCGCGCCCGCTCGCATGGCCGACGTGTTGCGGCGTCGGCGCGCGAAGACGCTCGGCGTGCGGCGAGGCCGTCGGCGGAGCGCCCGTCCGGACGGCGGCAGGGGCCATGTCGCGAGTGGAAGGTGGAAGCAAGGTCTATCTCCTGGCGAGCGTCGCCGCCGCATCGCGGCAACGGTGACGCGAGCGGGTTCTTCGCAAAGCGGGTTTCAGCATGCGCCGTTTGCGCGGACCGTGCATGGCGCGCGTGCGCCGCCCGCGCCGATCGAGCGATGGGTATTGCCGGTATTGCCGTACAGGTTAGTGAAGCAAACCGCGTGCGTCCTGAAGCGGTGCTGAATCGTTGCTAATTTCGGCGAGGTGCTTGGCCGTGGTCCTCGGCGGTGATGCGCGGGCGGCGCCGCGTCGCGTCCGCGAAGCCGGAGTCGGAGTCGGAGTCGGAGTCGGAGGCAAAGGCAAAGGCAAAGGCAAAGGCACGAAAAATGGGGCTGATCGGCCCGCGCGGGCAATTGATGCCGCAAGATCGCCGCCACCGTCGCCATCGGCATTTCGCACCGCGCTCGCCGGAATTCCTCGATGAACCTTTTAACGGCCGCGTCGTTACGCTTTGACCATGTCGTCGGTCAGCCGGATTGCCGGCTTCGTTGGCGCGAAGTCATTCGGTAGCCGTCGCGGGCACCGTCGAAAACGATGGCAAGCGTGGCGGCGTGCGTTGAGTGTCGAGTGTCGGGCGGCGTGCGGATCGGCGAAACCGGACGGACGTCGCCGCGACACGACCGCACGACCGCACGACCGCACGACCGCACGACCGCACGACCGCACGACCGCACGACCGCACGACCGCACGACCGCACGACCGCACGACCGCACGACCGCCGCCGTCGCGATCGGTCGACACGCCGCTGTCCCCCCATGACGCCGTCTCGGCGAGATCACTCGGCCGTCGCGCGTCGGCGGTGCGACGAGCATCGACGTAGAGGAGATGACATGACCCGGCGCGTGGCGGGGATCGAGATTCCCGACAGTGGGATCGCATGTGCGGCGACCGCGCGGACGCGTTGCGCGGAGGCGGAATGGATGTTCAACCACGCGGTCCGGCGCTTTCTGTTCGGGATGCTCGCCGGGCGGCGCGACCGGATCGCGTGCAACGCGGAGCTGCTCTATGTCGCCGCGCTGTTCCATAACGCCGGATTGCACGTCGAGCATCGGCATTCGGCGCGCCGGTTCGAGATCGATGGCGCCGACGCCGCGCGCGATTTCCTGCGTCGGCGCGGCGCGAACGAAGCCGACGCCGCCGACGTGTGGGACGCGATCGCATTGCATACGACGCCGGGCATCGCGGAGCACAAGTCGCCGCTCGTCGCGCTGATGCACGCCGGCGTGCAGATGGACGCGCGCGGCCTCGGCTACGCGACCTTCGACCCGGGCGCGCGCGATGCGATCGTTCGCGCGTACCCGCGCGATCCGGGTTTCAAGGAAAGCATCCTCGGAGCGTATGCGCGCGGGATGGCGCACCGGCCGCACACGACATTCGGCACGGTCAACGCGGACATGCGCGATCGCTGGGACCCGAACTATCGCCGGCTGAACTTCTGCGGACTCGTCCTCGGCTCCGACTGGCCGGACTGAACGCCGCGCGGACGCGCAGCGCGCGTGTTCGTGCAGATCGAGGACGCGCGCACGTTCGACAAGGACAACGTCGGCCTCGTCGATCGCAATCGCCTGGATCTGCGTCAGGCGTTCGTGACCTACTCCGACGCGATCGGGCCCGGAGTGTTCAAGGCGCGGATCGGCCGTCAGGAGATGGCGTTCGATTTGCGGCGCTTCGTGTCGGTGCGCGACGGCCCGAACGTGCGCCAGGCGTTCGACGGCATCTGGGCCGACTGGGAAGCGGGGCCGTGGCGCTTCATCGGCTATGCGACGCAGCCCGTTCAGTACCGCGACGACAAAGCGTTCGACGACGTGTCGAACCGCAACCTCACGTTCAGCGGCGTGCGCGTCGAGCGTCAGGGCGTGGGGCCGGGCGACCTGTCCGCGTATTACTCGCGGTACAACCGGGCGCAGGCGCAGTTTCTCGACGGCGCGGGCGCCGAGCACCGGGACGTGTTCGATCTCCGGTACGCAGGCAAGAAGCAGAACGTCGACTGGGATGTCGAAGGCATGATCCAGTCGGGGCACGTCGGTTCGCAGCGCATCGCGGCGTGGGCGATTGGCTCGCTCGCCGGCTATACGTTCGCGGACGTGCGCTGGACGCCGCGAGTCGGCTTGCAGGTCGACGCGGCGTCGGGCGACCGGCATCCGCACGACGGCCGGATCGAGACGTTCAATCCGCTGTTTCCGAACGGCTACTACTTCGCGCTCGCCGGCTATACCGGCTACACGAACCTGATTCACGTGAAGCCGTCGCTTACGTTGAAGCCGAGCAGCACGCTCACGCTGCTCGCGGCCGTCGGGTTGCAGTGGCGCGCGACGACGGCGGACGCGGTCTACGCGCAAGGCGCGTCGCCCGTGCCCGGCACGGCGGGCCGGGGCGGCAAGTGGACCGGCTTCTACACGCAGCTGCGCGCCGATTGGGCGGTGACGGTGAATCTGGCGGCGGCACTCGAGATGGCGCACTTCCAGGTGGGCGACGCGATTCGCGCGGCGGGCGGGCGCAATGCGGATTATGTCGGCGCGGAGTTGAAATTCGGCTGGTAGCTACGTCGGCGTCGGCGTCGGCGTCGGCGGCGCGCGGGCGTGTCGCGTTCGCCGCGGCGCGGCCGCGCCGCGCCGCTCGTAAGCCGCAAATAGGGACGCGTCTCGGCCGCCGCCGCATCCCTCGGCCGAATGTGCGATCGAATGCGAAACGTTCGGCGAAGCGAGAACGGCGACGTCGATCCGGTGAATCGTATTGCCGCTTCGCGAACGATCGCGCGTCGCGCGGGGTGCGAAAGTCATCGCGTTGTCTTGACTGCATGCCGGGCCGGTGCGACGAAAATCAGCCCACTCGATCATGCGGGGCGAACACGAGGTCGTTGAGATTTCGACATGCCGAACTATGCTTCACTCCGGGCGACGTGATCGCGTCGTTCGGCGTCGGCGATGCGATGCTGAGCATCGGCGTTCACGTATGCGGTACTCGCCCGATCGCTGAATCATGAAAATTCAGGTTTGCTTAAGTACGGCGCGCGTGTCGCGCATTAATCTGCGCGTTGAACGTTGCGACGTCCGCATAAAAGCGATCGAGGCGAAGTCGCCGGGCGCGGCGGGCCGCGCCGCGCGCCATGCCGCGTGTCGCTTCGAGCGAGTGTCCTCGAAGCGAAGCGAGCATCGGTCGGGGCGCGTCGGACACTCGATGCGTCTCGTCATCGCACAAGGCACGCTGCTTGCGGCGTACGAACGCGCGGCGACGGCGGTTTCGGTTCATGGCGAATTGCAGCACGAATTGCGCTCGGCGCTGCCGCACGGCATCGAGCGGAGTTGCCGCGGCGCATGTCGCCGCGTTGAATGGCCTGTTGTTCGATCGGAGCGCATCGCATCGTGCGCCCGTCACCTCACTACTCACCAGGAGCGCACGCAGATGGACACGATCACGACGAAAGACGGCACGCGAATCTTCTACAAGGATTGGGGCACGGGGCGTCCGGTCGTGTTCTCGCACGGCTGGCCGCTGAATGCGGATGCGTGGGATGCGCAGATGCTGTTCCTCGCGCGGCACGGCTTTCGCGTGATCGCGCACGATCGCCGCGGCCACGGCCGTTCCGGCCAGCCGGCGACGGGCAACGACATGGATACCTACGCGGACGACCTCGCCGCGCTGCTCGACGCGCTCGACCTGCGCGAGGCGACGCTCGTCGGGCATTCGACGGGCGGCGGCGAAGTCGCGCGCTACATCGGCCGCCACGGCACGCAGCGCGTCGCGAAGGCCGTGCTGATCGGCGCTGTGCCGCCGATCATGCTGAAGACGGCTACGAATCCGGGCGGCCTGCCGATGGAGGTATTCGACGGCATCCGCAAGGGCGTCGTCGACAACCGCTCACAGTTCTATCGCGACGTCGCGCTGCCGTTCTTCGGCTTCAACCGGCCGGACGCGAAGGTGTCGCAAGGCACGATCGACGCGTTCTGGGCGCAAGGGGTGGCGGGCGGGATTCTCGGCCAGTACGCGTGCATCCGCGAGTTCTCAGAAGTGGATTACACGGAAGACCTGAAGAAGATCGACGTGCCGACGCTGATCCTGCACGGCGACGACGACCAGATGGTGCCGATCGACGCGTCCGCGCGCCTGTCCGCGAAGATCGTCGAGCACGCGACGCTGAAGGTGTACCCCGGCGGCTCGCATGGCATCTGCGTCACGCACGCGGATCAGGTCAACGCGGATCTGCTCGCGTTTCTCGAGTCGTAGCGGTGATATCGGCATTCGCAGCGGTTCGACGCCGCACATGCGTCGTCGCGAAGCTGGGCGCGAGGTCACGCGACGCGGGCGGCGCGCGACGCCGCGCGGTCGCGCGCCCGCGCCGGGCGGGCAGGCAGTCGGCGAGCGGGCCGGCGAGTCCGGCCGGCGTGGGCGTTGCACATGCGCCGGCTTTGAAGGAGGTCTTGATGGTGGATTCCACTGACGCCGATCGGCGGCAACGCGTCCTGACCACGTTGCTGGCCGCTTGCCGGTATCGCGAATCCGCCGCGCGCGCGGCATATTCGTTCGCGCATGCGAACCGATGCGATGCGGAGCCGCTCGATCCGATCGCGCCGAAGACGAGCGCCGCGCCGCCGTCGTCGTGCGTGCCGGCGGTCCGCCATTGGGGGCGACGGACGGAAAGCTCGATCGAGGTCTCGTGGCGCGATCCGGCCTCCGCGAGCTACGGCGAGCGGATCTGGATTTTCATTGCTGCGCTTCGCACGTGACATCGAGCGTGACGATCGATCATTCGCCGAATCGTCCTTCGACGCCCGTTCGGGCTCGTCGGCGACGCGGCGAGCCGCTTTGCCGCAGATTCGCGGGCGCATCCCGGCAACGCTGTAGAATTCGAATCGCCATACCAAGCCGACGGCGAGTCGGCCGGCTCGCCTCAGCCCGTCATGTCGCGCATCGCTCCACTGCGGCGCGAGAATCGAGTGCGACTCGGAAAAGCGCATTCCGATAGCGCCGTTCGAGTATCTGGAGCATCACCCACTCTGAGGAAATCAGGATGAAGCTGCTTCTCGTCGGATCGACCGGACTCGTCGGCCGCCACGTGCTCGACCTGGCGCTTGCCGAGCCACGCGTCGACAGTGTGGTCGCGCTCGCTCGCCGCGCGTTGCCTGCGCATCCGAAGCTACAGGCTCCACGCGTCGACTTCGATCACCTGCCCGAGGACGCGCCGTGGTGGCGCGCGGACGCGGTGATCTGCACGCTCGGCACGACGATGCGGGCGGCCGGCTCCCAATCGGCGTTCCGGCGGGTCGACCACGACTATCCGCTTGCCGTCGCGCGCATCGCGCGGCAGCACGGCACGCCGGCCTACGTGCTCAATTCGGCCGTCGGCGCGGACGCATCGTCGCGCTTCTTCTACAGCCGCGTGAAGGGCGAACTGGAGCGGGATCTGGCCGGTCTCGGGTTCGCTTCGCTGACGGCGGTGCGGCCGGGCCTGATCGGCGGGCACCGTGACGAGTTTCGCCTCGGCGAACGCGCCGCGGTGTGCGCGCTGACGCTGTTCGGACCGCTGCTGCCGCGCGGCTGGCGGCTCAACCCGGCGCCCCGGATTGCGCGCGCGCTGATCGAGGCGGCGCTGAATCCGGAGCCGGGCATGCATGTCGTTGCGTCCGATCATCTGACCTGACGGCTGCGCCCGCCCGCTGCGGGTGCCGTCGGCGAAGCCATGTGGCACGTCAGTCGGATTCTCGGTCGGGACAGCCGCGCTGCGCGTGGAGATGGTCGGCGCGGATCGGTCAGTTGCGCGCGCAAGTCTGGTTGATTCGAAACCGCCGTAATCGGTCATGCCGGTTGTATTCAACGCTGAGTACGCGATCTCGGCTCCGACCCCCGTCGGAAAAGGCGTAAATCGATCCAGCGACCGTCTCAATGCGAATACGCGTCGATCACCCGCCTGACCTTGCCCAACGCGTCGCGCAGCGTTTCCGTATCCACGGACCCGAGCGCGACGCGAATCGCATGCGGCACGTGCGCGGACGTCGCGAACGGCTCGGCAGTCGACACCGAGACCTGCTCGCGCATCAACGCCATCGCCACCTGGTCGGCACGCGTTTCTTCGGCGAGCGGCAGCCACAGGAAATACGACGCCGGATGACGGACGCACCGCAATCCGGCGAGCGCGTCGCTCGCGATCGATTGCCGGGCGGCCGCATCGCGGCGCTTCTCCGCCTCGAGGCGCGCGACGGTTCCGTCGTCGAGCCAGCCGCAGGCGATCGCCGTCATCACGCCGGGCGTGTTCCACGTCGTGCCCCTGATCGCGCGCTCGATCGCCGGCACCCACGGTGCGGGCGCCGCGACGAAACCGACGCGCAGCCCGGTCGCGACGCTCTTCGACAGCCCCGAGACGTAGACGGTCGCCTCCGGCGCGAGCGCCGCGATCGGCGCGGGCGGGTTGTCGGCGAGGAACGCATACGCGGCGTCCTCGATGATCAGCAGCCCGTGGCGGCGCGCGATCGCGACCAGCCGCCGCCGCCGATGCGCGCTCATCACCCAACCAAGCGGGTTGTGCAGCGTCGGCATCGTGTACACCGCACGCACCCGGCGGCTTTGGCAGAGCCGCTCGAGCGCGTCGAGATCGGGCCCCTGGCCGGCCGCCGGAATCGGCGCGAGCTCGAGACGCTGCGCGTCGGCCACGATCTTGAAGCCCGGATAGGTCAGCGCGTCGGCCGCGACGACGTCGCCGGGGCGCAAGCGCGCCATCGCCGTCGCGGCGAGCCCGTGCTGCGCGCCGCTTACGATCGTCACGCGCTCCGCGTCGACCGACAGGCCACGGCAGGCGAGATGGCGAGCGACCGACGCGCGCTCGTGCCACCGTCCGCCGTGAGGCTGGTAGCGCAGCAGCGCATCGAGGTCGCCGGACGACGCGAGCCGCCGCAGCGCGCTTCGCAACAACTCGGCCTGCTCGGGTAGCGACGGATAGTTGAAACCGAGATCCACCATGCCGGCGGCGGCCGCGTGCTGATCGATGCCGAGCCCGCGCGGCAGCGCGGTTTCCCGGACGAACGTGCCGCGGCCGGTTTCGCCGCTGACGAGCCCCATCGCTTCGAGCTCCGCGTAAACGCGCGTCGCGGTGACGAGCGCGAGGCCCGCGTCGGCCGCGAGCCGGCGATGCGTGGGCAGGCGCGTGCCGGGCGGCAGGCGGCCCGAGCGAATGTCGGCGGCGAGCGCGTCGACGAGGTGTTTGTAGCGGGCGTGGGCCATGTGCCGATGTATCCATGACAATTATTTGATTGTATTGATTTTCGGACATACGATGCGTCGTCGCAATCGACACTCACCGGAGACCATGTCATGCATATCGCAATCCTGACTTTCGAAGGCTTCAACGAGCTCGACTCGCTGATCGCGCTCGGCATTCTCAACTGCGTGAAGAAGCCGGGCTGGCGCGTGTCGATCGCGAGTCCGACCGCCCGCGTCCGGTCGATGAACGGCGTCGCGATCGAAGCGCAGGCGTCGCTGCGCGACGCGAGCGATGCCGATTCGGTCCTCGTCGGCAGCGGGATGCGGACGCGCGAAATCGTCGCCGATGCCGCGCTGATCGCGCAGCTTCGGCTCGATCCGTCGCGGCAGCTGCTGGGGGCGCAATGCTCGGGCACGCTCGTGCTCGCGAAACTGGGGCTGCTCGACGGCGTGCCGGCGTGCACCGATCTCACGACGAAGCCGTGGGTGCAGGAAGCCGGCGTCGACGTGCTGAACCGGCCGTTCTTCGCGAACGGCAACGTCGCGACCGCGGGCGGCTGTCTTGCGTCGCACTACCTTGCCGCGTGGGTCATCGCGCGTCTCGAAGGGCGGGAAGCCGCGGAGCGCGCGCTGCATTACGTCGCGCCGGTCGGCGAGAAGGAGGATTACGTGTCGCGGGCGATGGGGCACGTCGCGCCGTTTCTGACGGAAGCGTCGACGGCTGCGTGAGCGAGCGGGCGCCGGGCGCGGGTGCCGGCGGCGGCACGCGGCGCGCGCTCGTGTGCCGGCTTGGCCGGGATCGGGCGGCGGTCGGGGATGGCGCTTCACGTTCGGCGGGCGTGACGGCGCAAGGGAGCAAGCGTGGCGTGCGAAGCGAAGTGAAACGCTTGGCCTCGGCCGTGGCTCGTCAGGTGTCGGATGCGTCGCCGGAGCAAGCATTGCCGACGCGATCGTCGGCCGGCGAAACGATACAATCGTGGCGTTGCGATTCGTCACGCGGCGCGCGGCGCGCAATCGGCGCTATACGTGCCATACAGCGCCACACGGCGCGAGGCGACAGCCGGCGTTCGCTCTTCACGCACGGCGCTTCGTTCCGGCGAAACGCGTCGAGCGCCGATCGATTGCTTTGTGGAGGCACATTTTGAATTCCGGTATCGCCCGTCGCGGAAATCACGGCCCGCAAGCGGCAATGCACGAAAACGCCGGCGGCGCCGGGCGCACGCCGCCGACGAGAATCTTCGCATTCAACGGCGACGCCGACGGCCTGTGCGCACTGCAGCAGCTGCGTCTCGCCGAAGGACCGGGAGGCACGCTCGTGACGGGCGTCAAGCGCGATGTCCGATTGCTGGATCGCGTGTCGGCCGCGGCGGGCGACGAAGTCACGGTCCTCGACGTGTCGCACGACCAGAACCGCGCGGACGTCGAGCGACTGCTCGCGGCGGGTGCGCGTCTGCGCTACTTCGATCATCACTTCGCGGGCGCGCTGCCCGGCCATCCGAACTTCCATGCGTACATCGATACCGCCGCGGACGTCTGCACGAGCGCGATCGTCGATCGATACCTGCAAGGGCGCCACGCGCGCTGGGCGATCGTCGCGGCGTTCGGCGATGCGCTGCCGCAGCTCGGTCACGCGCTCGCGCTTGCGCATCGCGTCGAGCCGGTGGCGCTCGAGCGGCTCGCGCAGCTCGGACAGTGCCTGAACTACAACGCGTACGGCGAGCGCGTCGCCGACCTGCATTTCGATCCCGCCGCCTTGGCGGAAACGATGCAGCCATTCGCGGACCCGCTCGACTTCATCGGCAGTACCGACGTGCTGCGCGTGCTGAGCGACGGATACCGGGACGATCTGCGCCGGGCGCGCGCGGTGCGCCCGGAAGTGGCGACGCCGCACGCGATCATGCTCGTGCTGCCGCCGGAGAGTTGGGCGCGCCGCGTGACCGGCGTGCTTGCGAACGAGGTCGTGCAAAGCCATCCGGCGTGCGCGCTGGCGATCCTGAGTCCGAAGACGGACGGCGGCTACGTCGTCAGCGTGCGCGTCCCGGTGAACAGCACGCTCGGCGCCGACGATTTCTGCCGAGGCTTCGAAACGGGTGGCGGACGCAAGTGCGCGGCCGGGGTCAATCATCTGCCGGCCGATCAGCTCGACCGGTTCGCCGCGCATTTCAAGACGACGTTCGACGAGCCCATCGCAAGCGCATGAGACGCACGAGCGGCGCGCGGTCGATGGCCTTCGCGCGAAGCCGAACGTGGGCGCGATCATGAGGATTGCCGAGCGGCGATGAGAATGCGCTGCGCGAACGACTGCCCGGCACGATCGAGCGTCGTCTCGCAGTTCATGTGGCGACAAACGGCGGCACGTTCACGGCGTTGTGCGGCCGTGCGGCGTGGCGCGCGTGGCGACGCGAGTTCGTCGAACGTCGCCGCCGCGCGTGTCGCGTCGACAACGAACGTGCGCCGCCGTCCGAACCCGTTCGGCTCAGTTGCCGCCCGTCGCCGAATTCGCTTCCGTCACGTGCGCGCCGCCCGACGTTAGCATCGTGCGCAGCCGCGCCGCGTCGAAGAAATCGGCGTGACGCCCGGCCGAATCCAGCAGCACCATCACGACCTCGCGCCCGTCGATCGTCGTCTGCATCACGAGGCAAATGCCGGACTCCCTGATATAGCCCGTCTTCTGCACGCCGATGTCCCAGTCTTCGTTGCGCAGCAGAATGTTCGTGCTGTGGTAGTAGAGCGTACGGCGGCCCGTGTCGACTTCGTATTTCAGGTCGGTCGAATACTGCCGGATCAGCGGATATTGGTAAGCCGACTTGACCATCTTCGCGAGATCGCGCGCGGTCGACACATTGTATTTCGATAGCCCGGTCGGATTCTCGAAATGCGTATCGGTCATGCCGAGCGATCGCGCCTTCTGATTCATCGCATCCACAAACGCCTGCCGGCCGCCCGGGTAGTAGCGCGACAGCGCCGCCGCCGCGCGATTCTCGGACGCCATCAGCGCGATGTGAAGCATGTCGTCGCGGCTCAGCGTCGAGCCGATCGCGAGGCGCGAGCCGGTGAACTTGTCCTGATCGCGATCGTCGTCGGTTACTTCGATCTGCTCTTCGAGCGGGGCCTTCGAATCGAGCACGACCATCGCGGTCATCAGCTTCGTCACGGACGCGATCGGCACGACCGATTGCGAATTTCGGTCGAACAGCGTTTCGCCGGTATGCTGGTCGATCATGTAGGCGATGTTCGAACGGAGTCCGAACGGCCGTGACGCATTGTGCGGCTCGAACGCGCGGGCGCTCAGCGGCGCGCGCGGCGAGAACGTGACCCGGTGGACGCCGCCTGCCAGCCTGTAGCGGCCGGCTTTCAGATGGCGCGTGGCGACTGCGCGCCCCACGAGCGATGCATGGCCCGATTGCGGATGAAAACTCGCTTTCCTGATGGACGCGGAAGCCGTGGGATGCCGCTTCGGCACGAAGGATTTCGCCTGCGCGTCGAACGACGCAACGGCGAGTACGGCGGCAAGGACAACCGGCAACACCGCCCACTTCGAGATACGAAGTACGGTTTCGCACATCGCTTTCAACGAGGAAAACGGTGTCGCTTTCATGGTGCCCCAATTATTGGATTCGAGCTTTGGATCGATTATAGTAACGGGACATTACGTTAGCAATTACAGTGACATAGGAAATATTCCTCATCCAAATTATTTAATTTGAAACGATCGTTTTTATTTTTACGGAATGAGGATTTTTCCGGCCGAACAAACGCGCGGCACCCATTGCGCCGTATCGCATCCGGGCGATGCGCGCTGTCGCGCGGGCGCCTCGGCGCACGCGCTCGCCCGCACGGAAACAGCGGGCCCGTTCGTCGTCATTTGAAGCACGGCCGGCGAAAACCGCGCTCGTATCGAACACGGCGCGCACGCGGCGAGCCGGCCATCGCTTCGGCGTGAAATGCGAAAACGATGGAATCGAAAAGAAGAAACGACGGTGTCGACTTGTTGCGCGGGATCGCCATCCTGCTCGTCCTGATTCTGCATTTTCATCTGACGTACCGGCTGAACGTCACGCCGATCGATTCGCCGTTTCTGTCGGATGCGCTCAAGGCGGTCGCGCGAAACGGCAATTACGGCGTCACGATGTTCTTCGCCGTGTCCGGGTTCCTGATCATGTCGACGCTGATCCGGCGCTTCGGCTCGCTCGGCGCGATCGAGCCGGCGACGTTCTACGGGTATCACGCGTCGCGGATCGTGCCGTGCCTCATGCTCGTCCTGCTCGCGATCGTGGCGCTCGGTTCGCTCGGCCTGCGCTCGTTCGTCGACAAGCCGGACACCGCGAGCACGCTCGTCGCGGTGCTGTCGGTGCTGACCTTCTGGCACAACGTGCTGATGGCGAAGGCGGCTATTTCAATTACGCGATGAACATCCTGTGGTCGCTGTCGGTCGAGGAGGCGTTCTATCTTGCGTTCCCGATCCTCTGCCTGCTGCTGCGGCGACGTCGCTACATCGTGCTGTTCCTGTGCGTGCCGATCGTCGTCGGGCCAATCTACCGAAGCCTGCACGCGCACGACGAAATCGTCGCGCTGTACGGCTACGGATCGTGCTTCGACGCGATCGCGATGGGATGCTGCGCGGCGCTGCTTCCATTGCGCCGAATCTCGCGCGGCCGGAGCCGGCGATCCGGGCGATTGCCGCCGCCGCGATCGCAGTCGTCTACCCGTGCGGGCCGATCATGCAAAACGTCGTGTGGGGCGTGTCGGTCGTCGCGTTCTGCACCGCGACTCTGCTGTGCAGCTTCAGGGATGGATCGCATGACGAGGCAAACGCGCCGCATGCGGCGCTCCGCTTGATCCGTTGATTCGGACAGCGGAGCTATGAGCTGTACCTGTTTCATTTCGTCGTGCTGGGCATTCTGCGCGAGTTCGTCACGCGAGAGATGATCGGCGTGGACGCAAAGCCGCAGTGGCTGATCTTTTACGTGGGTGTGTCGGCGCTCGTCGCAGAGCGCGTGTTCAGGTGCTATTCCGAGCCGTTGAACGACGCGCTCAGACGGGGTGTCGCGCGATTTTCGCCGAGATATCCGCAGAAGTGATTCGCCTCGCGGCGTCCGCCTTTTCGGGCGCGATCGTCGATTGGCCGCGATCGGATCGCTCGACGCGCGGCTTCGGTGCGGTGTGATACCGCCTCGGGAATCGCGGGGCTCAATGGAGGCCGACGCGCCAGCTGGGGCCGCCGCTTCATGAAAAAAATACAAATTGCCGGCCGAGCTTCGTTGTCCTGATCTGGAATCGATCCCGATCGCGCCGTGCGCATCCCCGCACCGTTTTGCCCGGCGTCGCGCGCATGCTTAGGCTGCGCGAGCGCGCTCGAAATATGCGACATCGATCGAATTGATCCAGCGCAACGACGTGCCCCGCGCCCCGCCTATGCTGGTCCTGTCGTGCCGGGCGTCGAGCGAACGGATCGCGATGCCGGCCGCCGGCAGCACCGCCGCCGGCGCTCGCGCACGGCCCCGATGCTCGTCGCGGCCTAAGATGAAAGCGCGCGACACATGCGCGCGACGGCGTGGCGAGCCGCCTGGCGCCGACGCGCCATGTCGCGCACCGCCGTCCATCTGAAGGCGAGGTCGAACATGCCGATCCACAACGCCGATTTTGCGGCGGTCTTTGCCGAGATCGCCGATCTGCTCGAGATACAGGGGGCCAATCCGTTTCGCGTGCGCGCGTATCGCAACGCGGCGCGCACGGTCGGCGGGCTCGGCCGCGACATCGCGGCGATGGTCGCCGACGGGAAGCGTCTCGACGATATTCCGACGATCGGCCCCGATCTCGCCAGCAAGCTGCGCGAAATCGCGACGACCGGCACGTGCGGGCTGCAGCAGCAACTGCGCCAAGCGCTGCCGCCCGCGATCGTCGAGCTGCTCGGCGTACCGGGGCTGGGTGCGAAACGCGTGCGCGCGCTGCACGACGCGCTGCACGTCGAGACGCTCGAGCAACTGAAGGAAGCCGCCGAGAGCGGCAGAATCCGCGGACTGCCGGGCTTCGGCGAGAAGACCGAGGCGCACATCGCGGAGGCGATCGGCGCGCGGCTGCGGCGCAAGTCGCAGCGCTTCCTGCTGTCGTTCGCGACGCAGTCTCTGACGCCGCTCCTCACGTATCTGCGCGAGACGCCGGGCGTGAGCGAAGCGCTCGTGGCCGGCAGCTTCCGGCGCCGGCGCGAGACCGTCGGCGATCTCGACATTCTCGTGACGGCGAGCGATCCGGCGAACGTGGCGGCGCGCTTCGTCGGATACGACGAAGTCGCGCGCGTGCTCGCAAGCGGCGACACGCGCTCGAGCGTCGTGCTTCGCTGCGGAATCCAGGTCGATCTGCGCGTCGTCACGCCGGCGTCGCTCGGCGCGGCGCTCGTCTACTTCACGGGATCGAAGGCGCACAACATTGCCATGCGCCGCATCGCGCAGGCGCGCGACCTGAAGATCAACGAGTACGGCGTGTTCCATGGCGAGCGGCGCGTCGCCGGTGCGACCGAGGAGTCGGTCTACGCGTCGATCGGCCTCGACTGGGTGCCGCCCGAGCTTCGTGAGAACCAGGGCGAGATCGAGGCCGCGCGCGAAGGCCGCCTGCCGGCCCTCGTCGAACGCAAGGACCTGCGCGGCGACCTGCATGCGCACACGAACGCGACCGACGGCGAGGACAGCCTGCGGGACATGGCGCTCGCGGCGCGCAAGCGTGGCCTCGAGTATCTCGCGATCACCGATCATTCGCGCCGGCTCGGCGTCGCGCACGGCCTCGACGCGGAGCGCCTCGCCAGACAAATCGACGAGATCGATCGCCTGAACGAGACGCTCGAAGGCATCGTGCTGCTGAAAGGCGTCGAGGTCGACATCCTCGAGGACGGCAGCCTGGATCTGCCCGACGACGTGCTCGCGCGGCTCGATCTGGTGGTCGGCGCGGTTCACGGTCACTTCGATCTGTCGCGCGCCGCGCAGACCGAGCGGGTGCTGCGCGCGATGGATCATCCGTCTTTCACGATCCTCGCGCATCCGTCGGGGCGGTTGCTCGGCGAGCGCGACGCGTACGACATCGACCTTGCCCGCGTGATCGAGCATGCACGCGCGCGCGGCTGCCATCTCGAGCTGAATGCGCAACCGCGGCGGCTGGATCTTGCCGATGTCTGGTGCCGGCAGGCGGCCGAGGCCGGCGTGCTCGTGTCGATCGACTCCGATGCGCATCGCCGCGAAGACCTGAACTATCTCGGGATCGGCGTCGATCAGGCGCGGCGCGGCTGGCTGACGAAGGCGCAGGTGCTCAATACGCGCACGCTCGCGCAACTGCGGCCGCTGCTCGCGCGGACGATGAGCGGGAGCGCCGCGCCGGCCGCGGGCGGCTCGACGAAACGCCCGTCGAGCAAGCGGGCGACAGCGCGAAGCACCGGCGCGAGCGGCGCGCGTCGCACGAAGAAGCGCGGGCACGCTTCGGCTTGAGCGGACGCACGTCGTTGCCGGATACGCTGTTCGACAGCATCGGTCAATGCGGCGTGTACGTTGGCAAAGTCGATCGACGTCTACCGGATCGCCGCGCAGCAGAAGCTCGCATCGGTGACGCTCGGCGCGTACTGCAGCGATTCGCGCTACGCGGCGCACGCCGGTTCGACGTTCCGCCGCACCGATGCGGCGACGTCGCGCCGCCGGGCTCCTTTCGACGTGCGGAAAGCACTTACGGTCGTCGTCGCTGCATGCTAGACTCCGCCCCTATGTCATATTGGCGCAAGCTCTTCGTTATCGTGTTGTTGGCACTGAGCCTTCCGGTTCAGTCGCTGGCGGCCGTCTCGGCGAATTGCGAGATCGCGCACGTCGCCGGCGGCGCGCCTGCCCGCCATTTGCTGCAAGCTGGAACGGAAAGCAGTCACGGCGTGCTCGATATGACCGTGGCCGCAGCCGACCATCGGCATCCCGGCCAGGGCGACGCACATCATGCGCACCCATGCGCGACCTGCGTGTCGTGCTGCGTCGGCGCCGGCCTGCCGGCCGGCTCCGTCTCGGCGGCGTCCTTCGACGCCGCGCGCATCATCCCTTCCTTTCCTCAAGACGCCGGCGCCGTGTCGTTCCTGACGGACGGCATCGAACGGCCGCCCCGAACCTCTCTCGTCTGATCCTTCGGGTCGCAGCGCGCTCGCTGCGATACGCAAACTCGTCCTGACGGCGCGCATGCGCGCCGCCGGGACGGCTGATGACGAGAAAAATTCATGCGAAAGATTTCAGCAGCGCTGCTCGGCGCGTCGGCGGCATGGCCGGCGCTCGTGCACGCGACGATGTTCGCCGATCCGGCGGACGCCGCGGCATCGGTGCCCGCCATCGTGGCGCCGTCCGCGCTCGACGGCTACCGCGGCTACCGCGACGACGACGGGCCGACCTGGCAGCAACTGAACCGCGCGGTGGCCGAGCCGCCGCGCAACGCGGCGGCGCCGTCCGCCAAGGCGGGCAACGGCGCGGCCGCCGCGCACGGCGGGCACGGCGCGATGCACGGGGAAGCCGCCCAATGACGCCGCGCCTCGTTTCCCTCCGGATCTGCGCCGCGGCGGCCGTACTGGCATTCGCCGCGGGCTGCACGACGTTCTCGAAGGACGGCGGCTTCGGCGCCGTCTCGACCGCGGCTTCCGAGCGCCTCGGAAAAGACGCGGTGCTCGTGAAGACCGATGCCGATCGCGACGCGGTCGCGCACCGCACGCGGGAACTGCTGTCGAAGCCGCTGAGCGTCGACGGCGCGGTTCAGATCGCGCTCCTGAACAATCGCGGGCTCCAGGCTTCCTACGCGGAGCTCGGCTTGTCCGAAGCCGATCTCGTGCAGGCCGGCCGGCTGCCGAATCCGGGCTTCACGTTCAGCCGCACGCGTTCGAGCAACGATCTGAGCATCGGCCGGACGTTTTCGATGGGCGTCCTGAGCATTCTGACGCTGCCGCTCGCGACGAAGATCGAAGGCCGGCGTTTCGAGCAAACGAAGCTCGAGACCGCCGACGCGATGCTGAAGGTCGCGGCGGATGCGCGCCGCGCGTACGTCGAAGCGGTCGCGGCCGCGCAGGCGGCGACCTATGCGGAGCAGGTCAAGGACTCGGCGGACGCCGGCGCGGAGCTCGCGCGGCGGATGCGGCAGGCCGGCAGCTTCAGCCGGCTCGACTACGCGCGCGAGCAGGCGTTCTCCGCGGACGCGATCGCGCAGTTCGCGAACGCGCGGCAGCGCGCGGTGGCGGCGCGCGAGAAGCTCACGCGCATGATGGGCTTGTGGGGAGCGTCGGCCGAATACGAGCTGCCCGACCGCCTGCCCGATCTGCCCGCCGAGCGGCCGCAGCTCGACGGCCTCGAGCGCTTCGCGATGGAGAACCGCCTCGACATCCAGGCGGCGAAGCTGAGGACGCAGGGTGTCGCGACGTCGCTCGGCCTCACGCAGGCGACGCGCTTCGTCAACGCGCTCGACGTCGGCTTTCTCGACAACTACGAGACCGACAAGGGCCACGAGCACGGCTACGAGATCAGCGTCGAGATTCCGCTGTTCGACTGGGGCGGCGCGAAGGTCGCGCGCGCGAAGGCGAGCTATCTGCAGTCCGCGAACCGGCTCGCGCAGACCGCGATCGATGCGCGCTCCGAAGTGCGCGAATCGTACGCGGCCTACGTGACGCGCTACGACGTCGCGAAGCACTATCGCGACGAGGTCGTGCCGCTGCGCAAGACGATTTCCGACGAGATGCTGCTCCGCTACAACGGGATGCTCGTCAGCGTGTTCGAGCTGCTCGCCGACGCGCGCGACCAGGTCGGCGCCGTGAACGGCTATATCGACGCGCTGAAAGACTACTGGCTCGCGGAGACCGATCTGCAGCAGGCGGTCGGCGGGCGTCTGCCGCACGGCGCAGCGGATGCGGCGGGCGAGTCGCGCCCGGCCGCGCCGGCCGCCGCCTCGGCTGCGTCGACCTCGTCCGCTGCATCGGCTGCGTTCGCGCCGGCAATCGCATCCCCGGCATCGGCGGCGTCCGCCGCCATCGCGCCGGCTCCCGCACACGCACACGCACACGCACATGGGCAAGCCGCCGCGCCCGCGGCGCCGCCCGCGTCATCCACGAATCCGGAAGGTAAATAAAGATGGTGTCACGTCGAACATTTCTCGGTGGCTCCGGGGCCGCGCTGCTCGGCGCCGCGCTCGTCAGCAAGGCCGGCGCCGCCACGCTGCCCGAGGCGCCGACGATGGCGGAGGCCGCGACGCAGCCGCCGCTCGTACCGCCGAACGGCCGTCCGTACACACCCGTCGTCACGCTGAACGGCTGGACGCTGCCGTGGCGAATGAAGAACGGGTGGAAGGAATTCCATCTGATTGCCGAGCCCGTCGTGCGCGAGATGGCGCCCGGAATGAAGGCGAATCTGTGGGGCTACAACGGCCAGACGCCGGGACCGACGATCGAGGCGGTCGAAGGCGACAAGGTGCGCATCTTCGTCACGAACAAGCTGCCCGAGCATACGGCGGTCCACTGGCACGGCATGCTGCTGCCGTGCGGGATGGACGGCGTCGGCGGCCTCACGCAGCCGCACATTCCGCCCGGCAAGACGTTCGTCTACGAATTCCAGCTCGAGAAGCCCGGCACGTTCATGTACCACCCGCACGCGGACGAGATGGTGCAGATGGCGATGGGGATGATGGGCACGTTCATCGTGCATCCGAAGGATCGCGGCGCGATGCCCGTCGATCGCGACTTCGTGTTCCTGATGTCCGCATACGACATCGATCCCGGCAGCTTCACGCCGCGCGTCAACGAGATGACCGACTTCAACATGTGGACGTGGAATGCGCGCGTGTTTCCCGGCATCGATCCGCTGCCGGTGCGCGCCGGCGACCGCGTGCGGATTCGTTTCGGCAACCTGACGATGACGAACCACCCGGTTCATCTGCATGGCTATGCATTCGAAGTGGCGGGCACCGACGGCGGCTGGATTCCGCCCGCCGCACGCTGGCCGGAGGTCACGGCCGACGTCGCGGTCGGCCAGATGCGCGCGATCGAATTCACCGCGAACCGTCCCGGCGACTGGGCGTTCCATTGCCACAAGTCGCATCACACGATGAATGCGATGGGACACCAGGTGCCGAACCTGATTGGCGTGCCGCAGAAGGATCTCGCGAAGCGGATCAACAAGCTCGTGCCCGACTACATGGCGATGGGCAGCACGGGTGGTGCGATGGGCGAGATGGAGATGCCGCTGCCCGACAACACGCTGCCGATGATGACGGGCATGGGCCCGTTCGGCCCGCTCGAGATGGGCGGGATGTTCACGGCCGTGAAGGTCAGGCAGGGCCTCGGCCGCAACGACTTTCGGGACCCGGGATGGTTCAGGCATCCGAAGGGAACCGTCGCATACGAATACACCGGCGAATTGCCGGCGCGCTGAGTCTTGCCGGGCCGGGCGGCGCCCGGCCCATTTTTCACCCCAACGAAGGAAATGACATCATGAAGAACGTATTGACGGTGATTGCGATCGGTTGTGCGCTCGCCGTCCCGGCCGCCGCGCATGCGGCGGGCGAGATGAGCGGGATGGACATGACGGGCGGCGCGCAGCAGGCGGGCGACGCGAAAGCGGGCATGTCGCACGGCGAAATCAGGAAAGTCGACGCGGCCGCGGGCAAGCTGACGATCAAGCATGGCCCGCTCGAGAACCTCGGGATGGAAGCGATGACGATGGTCTTCAGGGTCAAGGATCCGGCGATGCTGTCGCAGGTGGCGACAGGCGACAAGATCGATTTTGTCGCCGAGGAAGTGGATGGCGCGCTTACCGTCGTGAAGCTGCAGAAGCAATGACGGCTCGCGCCTCGCATTACGTCGCCACGATTATTCAGGATCGCGACGTACGTCGTCGTGCCGCAGCTCGCCGATGCGCCCGGCAGCGAGCGGAACAACGGCGCCGCATTCGTGCAGTCGCTGTTCGATGCGGCGACGTTCGCACTCGTCGTGCTGTTCAGCGCGGGTGCATACAACGGCTGGCGAGGCATCGGCACGTCGGCGAACCTGTTCGGCTCGACGTACGGGCAGGTGCTGCCGTTGAAGCTCGCGCTCGTGGCGAGCACCGCGGCGTTCGGCGGACACAATCGCTTCTTCGGGATGCCGGCGTTGCTGGCGGCGCTCAAGGAATCGTCGCCGAACACGAAGGCATTCGTCTGACCAATGCGGCGCTTTGGCGTCGTGCTGCAGATCGAATCCTTCGTGCCGATGGGCGTGCTCGCCGCAGCCACGGTGCTCGCATCGAACCCGCTGCCGGGCACGATCCGAGCGCCCGGAAAAAGCAGACGTAAAGCGGCGTGCGCGGCATGCAGGTTGTTGTCGATCACATATCGACATCGAATCGATCGCACAGCACTTCAGCTTGTGCGCGTGCGTGCCGTATACCGGGCTAACGGATCGGATAGCAATACGAAGTTCGCGTTCGAACCATACAAATGGATGACGGAAGCACCGATTATTTTTCATACGATTGGGCATTCGTCGTCGAGCGCGCCTCCGCCATGCAGTCGTTCGAGCCGTTATTCCCCACAGTTACTGGCGTCTGCAAAATGAAACTCTTTTCCGACCTGAAGATCGGCGCTCGGCTGATCGTGCTGATCCTCGCCGCGCTCGTCGCCCTGTGCGGCATCACCGGATTCGGCATCTACGAGAGCCGCCGCGTCTACACCGCCGCCAGCTATTCGACAGTCAATACCGTGCCGAGCTTCGTCGTCCTTGACGATGCGCAACTCGCATTCGATTCGGTGCTGCTGCTCGTGAATCAGCACGTATTCTCGACGAACGCCGATCAGGCGAAGGATCTCGAACAGAAGATCGCGCAGCAGCGGCGCGAGGTCGACAGCCAGTTCGCGAAGTACGAGCCGCTGCTGTCGAACGACAAGGACAAGGCGATGCTCGCGACCGACCGCGCGCTGATGAGCCAGCTCGACGCGGTGCGCGACAACGTGCTCGCGCTGTCGCGCGACGGCAAGAAGCAGGAGGCGGGCGACCTGATGGGCACGCGGATGACCGAGATCGCGAAGCAGATGAATGCGGCGCTTGCGGCGCATCGCGCGTTCAATGTCGATCTCGGGCAGGCCGGCTCGAACGAGGCGAAGGACATCATCGATCGCGCGGTGACGCTTGAGGCGTCCGCGGCGGCCGTCGTGCTCGCGGTCGTGTTGTGGCTCGGCGTGCTGATCTCGCGTTCGATCACGAAGCCGATGGGCGACGCGGTGAGGTTCGCGCGCACCGTCGCCGACGGCGACCTGACGACGCACATCGATGCGACGTCGAAGGACGAAACGGGGCAGTTGCTGAAAGCGCTCGCCGGCATGAACGACAGCCTGAAGCGCATCGTCGAGCGCGTGCGCATGGGTAGCGACGCGGTCGCGACCGCGTCCGGGCAGATCGCGTCCGGCAATCTCGACCTGTCGTCGCGTACCGAGGAGCAGGCGGCATCGCTGCAGGAAACCGCATCGAGCATGGAAGAGCTCACGTCGACTGTCCGGCAGAACGCGGAGAACGCGCAGCAGGCGAGCGGGCTCGCGTCCAATGCGTCGGACGTCGCGCTGCGCGGCAGCACGGTGGTCGGCCAGGTCGTCGACACGATGACCGACATCAGCGAGCGTTCGTCGAAGATCGCGGAGATCATCGGCATCATCGAAGGAATCGCGTTCCAGACCAACATCCTCGCGCTCAATGCGGCCGTCGAGGCGGCGCGCGCGGGCGAGCAGGGGCGCGGCTTCGCGGTCGTCGCGGGCGAGGTGCGCGGCCTCGCGCAGCGTTCGTCGAGCGCTGCGAAGGAGATCAAGGAGCTGATCAGCGCGTCGGTGCAGAAGATTCGCGACGGCTCCGCGCTTGCCGACGAAGCGGGCAAGACGATGGCCGAGGTCACGCAGGCGGTCGCGCGCGTGACCGACATCATGGGCGAGATCGCGGCCGCGTCGGCCGAACAGAGCCGCGGCATCGACCAAGTCAATCTCGCGATCACGCAGATGGATCAGGTCACGCAGCAGAATGCCGCATTGGTCGAAGAAGCGGCGGCCGCGTCGCAATCGCTCGAAGACCAGGGGCGCGAGCTGAAGCAGGCGGTCGCGTTCTTCCGGGTCGACGGCGTGGCGACGGAACCGGCGATGCAGCATCGCCGGAAGGCGTCGCCGACATCGGCTTCGGTGACGGCATCGGCGACGCGCACCGTGCACGCGGCGCGCACCGCCGACACCATGAAGCCGGCTGTTCGCGCGGCTGCGGCGCCCGTTGCGCCCGTGGCGACCGCTTCAGCCGAGCGTGCGGCGGCTGCGTCCGACGCGAACGCGGACTGGGAAACGTTCTGATCGCCGGGTGACAGCGCGGGCGGCCGGCTGCGCAGCGACATGCCGGCCGCCGCAGTCACGCGGCGTCCGGCATGCCGTCGCGTTGCGCGCTGCATCGCCCATTCGTTGCGCGCGCAAGCAACGCGGCGTGCGATACAAGCACGTGTATCGCGCATCGGCCCGACGCGAGCTCCGCATTCGCACCGATGGGTAAAGCGCTACCCGTGCACGATATGAGGTTGCGCCGTCGCCGCGCACAACGCATCGTCGTGCGGCGCGCCACGTTGCAACTCGATTGAAATGGCGAACGTCGACATCGGCAATCGCGCACGCGCGTGATATTCGAGCGTTTCTCGCGTCGAGGGAAGGGACGCGCAATCACGCATTCACGCAATCGCGGCATGCGCATCGCTCGGCCTGCTGGAGCAGGCTCTCGTGCAACGTCATGGCAAACGCGGCCTGGCGCCGTTGCATCGCAAGCGACGCGGCGATCCGCTTTCAACATGTGTTCCGATCGACGTTTGCATCGCAGCGTCGCACGCGACCCGGCGTGACGAATTATTTTGCACTCCGCAATCGTGCGGCTTCACGCTACACTCACGTGCGGCTTCACGCGATGGAACGACAGGGAGGAGATAGCGGCATGCCAGCAAACACCCATCAGCAAGTGCTTGTCCGATTCGTCCGCGCAGCGGTTCTGTTCACGCTCGCATCGACTGCATTTCACGCGCGGGCCGACCAGCTCGCCGACATCAAGGCGAAAGGCGAACTCGTCTGCGGCGTGCTCGGCACCGACGAACCGTTCAGCTACATGAAGGATCCGATGAGCCGCGAGATCGTCGGCTACGACGTCGACATGTGCAACGCGGTGGCGAAGAGCCTCGGCGTGAAGCCGGTGCTCAAGCAGCTCGCGGTCGCCGCGCGGATTCCCGAGCTGCAGCAGGGCCGCGTCGATCTGCTCGCCGCGTCGCTCACGCACAACAAGGAGCGCGAGTCGCAAATCGACTTCTCGATGTCGACGTTCATCACCGGGCAGAAGGCGATGGTCCGCAAGGACAGCGGCATCGCGACGCTCGCGCAGCTATCGGGCAAGAAGATCCTGACCGTCAAGGGCTCGACGATGGAAACCAACATCGCCGCGACGATCAAGGGTGCGGGCGTCGTGTCGTTCGATACGAGCCCGCAGGCGCTGCTCGCGCTGCAGCAGGGCAAGGGAGCCGCTTACGTCAACGACGAGACGACGCTCGTCGGCAATCTCGCGAAGCTCGGCCCGGCGGGCAAGGACTACACGCTCGTTGCGCAGAACATCTCGACCGAGCACATCGCGCTCGGTATCCGCAAGAACGAACCCGCGTTCCGCGCGCAGGTGAACAAGGTGCTGCTTGGGATGGAAGCGAGCGGCGAAGCGCAGAAGGCATTCGACAAGTGGTTCGGACCGGGCACGAAGATGAATTTCCCGCCGCGCTCGTTCAAGATCTCCACCGACCGGATCGATTGAGCGCCGATCTGTTTCCTCGAGGCGCTACCCGGCCGCGCGCCGGGTAGCGGCATCCGATGACCCAATTCAATCTGTCGATGCTGCTGTCCGGGCAGTATCACGCATGGCTCGTCAGCGGCTTCGCGATGTCGCTCAAGCTGTCGGCGCTCGCGTTCGTGTTTTCGCTGCCGCTCGCGATCGGCGTCGCGCTGCTGCGGCTCGCGCCTGTCGCGCCGCTGCGTGCGCTCGGCCAGATCTACGTCGAGAGCATCCGCAACGTGCCGCTGCTCGCGCACATGCTGTTCTGGTATTTCGGCGCGCCGCAACTGCTGCCGCAAGCGGTGAAGACGTGGCTCTACGAGCGCAATTACGAAGCGGCGAGCGCGCTGATCGCGCTCGTGCTGTATACGGTCGCGTACATGGCCGAGGACATCCGCAGCGGCATCCGCTCGATTCCGAAAGGGCAGCTCGAGGCGAGCCGCGCGCTCGGCTTCGGCTTCGTCGCGTCGATGCGGCTCGTGATCCTGCCGCAATCGCTGCGCGTGACGGTGCCGCCGCTCGTCAACCAGACGCTCAATCTGTGGAAGAACTCGAGCATCGCGATGGTGATCGGCGTCGCCGAGCTGATGTATCAGGCGCAGCAGGTCGAGAGCGCGACGTTCCGCGGCTTCGAATCGTTTGCGTTCGCGACGGCCGCGTATCTTACGGTGTCGATCGCGATCACCGTGTTCTCCGTGTGGTATCAGCGCCGCTTTCCGGTGCGGAGCGTCTAGCCGATGCTCGACATCCTGCAGACCTACGGCATCTACTACCTCGTCGGCCAATATCCGAACGGACCGCTCGGCGGGCTCGCGCTCACGCTGCTGCTCGCGTCCTCGGGCCTCGTGCTCGCGCTGCCCGTCGGCATCGCGCTCGGGCTGTGCCGCGTCAGTCCGTTCCGTGCGCTTCGCTGGCCGGCCACCGTGCTCGTCTACGTCGTGCGCGGCACGCCGCTCCTGATGGTCGTGTTCTGGGCGTACTTCCTGCTGCCATCCGTGACGGGGCACCGTACGGACCAGTTCGGCACGATGCTCACCGCGCTCGTGATCTTCGACGGCGCGTATCTCGCCGAGATCGTGCGCGCGGGTATCCAGGGGCTGCCGCGCGGCCAGATGGAAAGCGCGCGGGCGCTGGGGTTGTCGTATCTGCAGGCGATGACGCTCGTGATCCTGCCGCAGGCGCTGCGCAACATGCTGCCGTCGCTCGTCAATCAGCTCGTGTCGACGATCAAGGAGACGTCGCTCGGCTACATCATCAGCCTGCCCGAAGTATCGTGGGTCGCCGGGCAGATCAGCACGCAGGCGATCACGCAGTCCGCGCAGGTCTATCTGCTGCTCGGCTTCAGCTACTTCGTGATGTGCTTCGGCCTGACTCGCTGCGCGTTCCTGCTCGAGCGGCGGCTCGCGTCGCGTGCTCCGATGAAGGCGTGAGCGGCGGCCAGGATCGAAAGCGCGGGCGGCGTCCTCGGGCTGCGCCTTCGGTTCGATGCATTCTTCACGTCGACTGGGCATCCGCGTGCATGGCGCCTCACGCCGGACATCCGCACGTCGCGAGCGAATGTCTCCGGATCGCGGCGTGCGACGTGCCGGTGCGTCCGCCCACGCCCACGCCGAGCATCGTCACAGCAGGTCCCGCAGCCGATACCACGCCATCGCGAGCACGAGCGCAGGCGTCCTGAGCGCCGCGCCGCCGGGAAACTCGCGGTGCCGGATCTTGCCGAATACGTCGAAGCGCGCGGCCTGCCCGTCGATCGCCTCGGCGATCAGCTTGCCCGCGAGCCCCGTCGTGTTGACGCCATGCCCCGAGAACCCCTGCGCGAAATAGACGGTCGGCGATACGCGGCCGAAATGCGGCGCGCGATTCATCGTGATGTCGACGAAGCCGCCCCACGCATAGTCGACCTTCACGTCGGCGAGCTGCGGGAACGTCTTCAGCATGTCGCGGCGCATCGCTTCGGCGAGATTGCGCGGCTCGCGCGTCGAATAGCTGACCTTGCCGCCCCACAGAACGCGCGTATCGGGCGCGGGACGGAAGTAGTCGAGCGCGAAGCGGCTGTCGCAGATCGCCGCCTGCGCAGGCATCAGCGCTTGCGCGCGCGCTTCGCCGAGCGGCTCGGTCGCGATCACGTAGGTGCCGACCGGCATGATCTTGCGCGACAGCGCGGGCGCGAGCGCGCCGAGAAACGTGTTGCACGCGAGCACGACGAACTTCGCGCGGACCGCGCCGCGCGCGGTCGATACGACGTGGCCGCCGGCTTCGTTCGAAATGCGCGTCGCGGCGCTGTCTTCGTAGAGGCGCGCGCCGCTCTCGACGGCCGCGCGCGCGAGCCCGAGCGTGTAGTTGAGCGGATGCAGATGACCGCTGTCCGGATCGAAGAGGCCGCCGAGATAGCGGGCCGATTGCACGTATTGTGCGAGCGCGTCGCGCTCGACGTAGCGAAAGCGATCGTAGCCGAAGCGGTGCGCCGCGTCGTCGCGCCAGCGGCGCAGCGCGTCGATGTCGCGCGGCTTGTTCGCGGCGGTCAGATAGCCGGGCATCAGCGCGCAGTCGATCGCGTGCTTCGCGATGCGCTCCTTGATGATCGCGAGCGTCTCGAGCCCCATGTCCCAGATCTGCCGGACCTCGCCGGCGTTCAGGTACGGCTCGAACGTGCCGATGCCGCACGCGAAGCCGCCGATCATCTGGCCGCCGTTGCGTCCGCTCGCCGCCCATCCGACCTTCGACGCCTCGACGACCGCGACCGAATGGCCGCGCTCGGCGAGATTGAGCGCCGCCGATACGCCGGTGAGGCCTGCGCCGATCACGCAGACATCGGCGTCGATCGTGCCTTCCAGCGACGGGTGGCGGGTGGTGTCGTTGACGGTTGCCGCGTAGTACGACGCGGCGTGCGGTTGATTGATGAACTGGAGCATGACGTGTTGGACGATACGTGAGCGTCGAGCGGTACCTCGTCGCGATGATGGTACACAAAAAAGTGCATATCAAAATACGTCGCGGGCCGGCGACCGATGGGCAGATCGATGGACGCGGCAACGCGAAGACGCAGTGTTGGACCGGCGGCGGCCGGGCGAGTTGCATGCCGAGAACTCGGCCATGCCGGCGGCGCGGGGCAGGCCGATCGCTCGGATGCCGGCGCGTGACGTAAGAAAGGGCGGTTCCGCTTCGTGCTGCGGCGATATGTTTCTCTTCGTATTCCGATTCAATGCCGTGCGCCGAGGGATTCCGTTCTGCGCGCTGGCCATGGGCTCCAAGCAGCCGCCGCCCCGCAAGGGAGCCGATCTTCCATGCAGGCGGGGCGAGGCGGGCGTCGCGCTAGCGATTCAACGAATCGAACAGACCATCGCGCGCGGGCGAGAAGATTTCCAGGTCGCTTTGATAGCGGGAATGACCGTCGACGGCCAGTTCGACCAGCACGCGACCGAACAGCGGGGCGTACTTGAAGGCTCGGCCGGATTCCATGACGCACATGGAGGCGCGGGCGTGGTACGACTTGCCGCCCGGCTCCATCGGAATCCGGCCGATGACGAGCTTGCCGTCCGGACTCATCGAGTAGAGACATGTGCCTGCATGTTGATAATGGCCCGCATCGATGATGTCCGGATCGATGATGTCCGGATCGATGAGCCGCCCGAGATGTTCGGTGAGCTCGCGCATCAGCCGATCGCTCACAGTGGATCGGATGGCCGAGGGTTCGTCGAAGACGTCATAGGTGTAATCCGCGCTCATCTTCACCAGGTTGTGCATGGCCGGCGAGAAGTCCAACGAAGGAAATCCGTAGAACGTTCCCCGGTCGCTCGCATCGATGTTGCCGAACTCGAACCAGATGGGCATCCTGGGATGGTCTGCTTTGAGTTCCCAGTACGCATAGTTCATCTGCCAGATTTTCCAGCGGCGGCTCTGCTTGAGCCCGAGGCCGCGCAGCACCGAATCTGCCCATACGCCGGGACACGCGATCAGGTGGCGTCCATGCACCGTCATCGACGCGCCGTCGCGCTCCGCATGAAGCGTATACGTGCAGTCGTCCCCATGTCGGCGGTGGTCGACGTTCGCGACCGTGTGTCCGTCCAGCACATGGAGGCGGCCGGTGCGTTTCGCGCCGAGCAGGAAGGTTCTTGATGCCGTCTGCACGTTGATCGACGCGCTGGCGGCCTGCACGAGTCCCACGTAATCGTCCGGCAGGGCGGCAAGATTGAAGATCGGGAAGCGCCGATGGATCGCCGCGGGCGAATCCAGATATTCATACGGCATCCCCATGCCGTCCATCGTTTTCCGGACCTGGGCGACGTTGCCTTCGGTGGTCATCGGGGCATCCCGGTGCCCGAAGAACAGGAGGTCGTCCATCGCGAGCAGGCGCGTGCCCGTTGCATGCTGGATTTCCGTCCATAGCGCGAGCGACGCCTCGGCAAGCCGCGCCTCGGATTCGTTGTCCTGCATCAGCCGGAACATGCGCTCGACGCCCTTCGAGCTGTTGACGTCGTTTCGCACGCCATATTGATCGACGATCAGCGTGCTCAAGCCTCTGGACGTCGCATAGTAGGCGCTCGCGAGTCCGAGAACGCCGCCGCCGACGATCAATACGTCTTAGGTTGAACCGGGTTTGATGGATTGCATGGTAGTTTCCTGAGAGGTTATCGAGTGTGTGCGGTTTTCTTGCAGGAACCGTTCGGATCGGGGCGCCGCGCGTGGTGGCGGTCCGGCCTCACGTGCGCGCGGACGTTCGCGTCCTGTTCAAGCTCGGCCAGTAGCCGGGTTGATACGGAATCGCGATGAAAGGGGAGCCTTCCGGGTGATCGGCCCGGACGGACAGGAAATAGGAATCGGGAGCAAATCGGCCGGCGCGCTAGACGTTGCACCTGGCCGAGCCGCTGTTTCGTGCGCTGCGCACCCGCCGCGTCAAATCGACGCAACGGCGGTACGTGTGCGTTGCCTGCTCAGTGGACGCGCGACAACAACGTATGCACGTCACAGCCGAGCAGTTGCGCTCGCTTGAGCAGTTCCCGGGTCTTCGTGCTGATCAACGCACCCGTGTATTCGTTCGCCCGCGCCTGCGTCATCGTCAGGAAGATGTCCGGGAACGATCGCTCGACGCTGTCGCATATCACGGCCCCGGCGTTGCAGACGTAATCGGGAAGATATTCGATGCCGTTCGCGAGCAGTTTCGCCTGCGCCTCGGGGGTCGCGAAAGGCGAGTTGGAACTGCTCACGACCCATCGGGTGCGGATGCGATCTACCGTATCGGTATCGAGTACGCCGGACAGCGAGGCAATGCACAGCACGTCCGACGCGCGCGACCAAAACGCCTCCTCGTCGTCGAGCAAGGACACGCCCGCCGGGATGTCGTCGCACGGCCGTATGTCGTATCCGATCACGTCGTATCCGTGCGCGAGACATTGGCGCGCGACTTCTCGCCCGACCTTGCCCATCCCGTGAATGGCGACGAGCGGCGTATCGTCGCTTCCCGTCGACAGTTCGAGTATGGCTTTCAGCGCGCACCAGACGCCGTAGCCTGTCGCGATCGAGGTATTGATCTGCGGGCTTTCCATCGCGTCCAGGATCCATCGCGTGGATTTCCTGAGGTACGTCATATGGGCGCTGCTCGTGTTGATGTCGCAGCCCGTGTACATCGATCCGTCGTACCGGTTGAGGACCTGGCCGATGGCGTCGAGCACATGCGGTGCGTCGTCAGGCCCGACTTTGCTGTTGACGACGATCTTGCCTCCGCTGAAGCCTGTCCGGTAAAGACTGTGCTTCAGGTCCATCGCGTGAGCCAGCATGATCGCCTCGTCTTTCTGCTGCTCGAGCGATGCATACCGATGCCATCGGATGCCGCCGTTGCTCGGCAGCAGATGCCTGCGCGGCGAGCATGCAATGGTGAAAGAGCTCTTGTCGTCTACTACGATGGTTTCGACTTCGTATTCGCCGAACCTGGGATGGCGGATGATGGCCATGATCAAATCTCCCTTTCTGAACTGTGTGCATCGATGATCTTGGCGGCGCCCGCGGCAGCCAGGCAGGCGCGCAGTCCTGTTGGAGTGGGGGTGCGCATGAAGTCCGACAGACTTACTTCGACGCCCAGCTCGGTCTCGGCCAGCACGACGAGCCGGATTGCCGCCAAGGAGTCGCCGCCGTCTTCGCTAAACGGTTGATGAGGGCTCGACGGTGCGATCCCGGTTGCTTTTTCCCAGAGCGCGTCGGCCGCCGCGTCGATCGTCGCGTAGTGCTTGGTGGAAGGACGCGGACCCGCTGTGTGCGCCGGTCGAACTTCCGTGTCCATGTCGGCGCCCGCGCCATGCCGTTGTCGATCGAACGGATAGCGGGGCAACGGCACGTGCGTGCCCGGTTCGTTCCACGACGGGCGCCAGTCGAGATCGACGCCCGCCATCCACAGCTTCCGCAGTGCCGTGTGCCAAACCTCGCCGTCCGCCATTTCGTCGCGTTCGCTGCGCAATGTGCGGATCGAGGCGTCCTTGGGGCGCGACGACAGGCTTAACGCGGTCAGCGTGGCGCCGGGGCCGATTTCGACGAACACCGTCCTTCCGCGATCGGGCAGCGATTCGATTGCCTGGCGGAACCGCACGGGCTCGCGGGCATGGCGTGTCCAGTACGCAGCATCCAGCCGCGTGCCCTCGGCGAGTCGCTCTCCGAGCAACGTGGAATGGAAGCGGATATCCGGCGATGCCGCCGAGCTTGTCGGCGCCGCCGATGCGAGCTCGGACAGCACCGGGTCCATCATCACGGAATGAAAGGCATGGGAAACCGCCAACGCACGGCAGCGGACGCCGCGTGCCTTCAATGCCGATTCCACCCGGCCGATCGCCGCCGGCACGCCGGAGAGCACGCAGGCCTCGTTGCCGTTGACAGCGGCGAGCGAGATGTCGTCAGACAGCCAGGCGCCGCACGCTTCCTCGCTCAAGGCGACCGCGAGCATGGCGCCGGCGGCGAGCCGGGACATCGACCGGCCTCGCCGCGCGGCGAACAGCAGCGCCTGCTCGTCAGTCAGCATGCCGGCGATGCAGGCGCCGGCGATCTCGCCCAAGCTATGGCCGACCACCGCGGCGGGGACGACGCCATGCCGGATCATGAAGCGCGCCATCGCGATCTGAAGCGCGATCAGCGCCGGTTGCGCCGTCGCGGTATCCGACAGGTCGGCAGTTCTGCCGTCGGCGTCCAGCAGGAAGGAAACGTCGATGTCCGCGCATGCGCGAAGCAGCTCGACCTGTCGTCGAAGAAGGGCGGCGAAGGCGTCGTTCGACCGTGCCAGGCCCGTCGCCATGCCGGCGAATTGACTTCCTTGCCCTGGGAACTGAAACACGACGCGCGGCCCGCGACGGCCCGTGTCGCGAACGTTCTCGATCGGCTGCAGTGCGCCGGCGGTGTCGACTTGCAGCATGCCGCGATATCTCAGCGACCGACGGGTTGTTTGCGCGCTCCACGCCAGAGCGTGGGCCGGCACGCCGGTGAGTTCCGACCGGCAGGCCTGCATCAGTCGATGGCAGGCCGCCTCGCTGCGCGCGGACACTGGGATGGCCGACGGGTACTGGAGCGGAACCGACGCTGCGCGTCGATCACCCGCGCCGGGGCGTGCGAGCAACACGTGTGCGTTGGTGCCGCCGATGCCGAATGCGCTCACGCCGATCGCGTTTCGCGGGTCCGCCGCGTCCCACGGTTCAGCGGTCGACGGAAAGTAGAACGCGCTGCCGTCCAGCGCGATGAAGGGGTTCACCTCGGCCATATTGGATCTGCGGCGAAATCCAGCCGTGATGGATTTCGAGCACGGCCTTGATCAGTCCCGCCATGCCGGCGCACGTTTCCAGATGGCCCACGTTCGCCTTGACCGCGCCCAACGCGCATCGGTGGCCTGTCTCCCCCTGCGTCGCAAACAGGTCGTTCAGCGCGTCGAATTCGATCGGATCGCCGGCGATCGTGCCCGTGCCATGCGCTTCGAGCGCCCGTATGTCTGCGGGCGCGAGGCCGGCGTCCCGCATGGCTTCGCCGACGAGTCTGCGTTGACCGGAGACGCTCGTCGTGGTGAAGCCGACTTTGTCGGCCCCGTCGTTGTTGACGGCGCAGCCTTTGATGACTGCCAACACGCGCTGCCCGTCCGCCAGAGCCGACGAGAGCGGCTTCAGCACCACGAGCGCGACGCCGCTGCCGAATACCGTGCCGCTCGCGTCGCGGGAGAACGGCATGCAGTGGCCGTTCTTCGCGTAGATCATCCCCTGCTGCGCCCGGTAGGGCGCGCGCTGAGGAATGCGCACCGTGCAGCCGCCCGCCAGAGCGATGCGGCAGCGGCCGGCTCGCAGGGCCTCGACTGCCTCGGCGACGGCCACCAGCGACGTGGCGCAGGCGGCCTGCACGCCGAGCACTGGCCCCTCGATGCCAAGGTGCCAAGCCGCGCGGCTCACGAGGTAGTCCTTGTCGTTGGTGATCTGCAATTCGAACTCGGATGGCTGGAACGTCTCCATCAGTTCCGATCGCTGCAGCTCGTGCAGATACGATGAGCTGCTGCACCCCGCGAAGAGGCCGGCGTCTTTCAATTGCCCGGGCATCGTCCCGCTGTCTTCCAGCGCATGCCACGCGCATTCGAGGAACAAGCGGTGCTGCGGGTCCATCAACGCCGCATCGCGATGGCCGACACCGAAGAACGCGGCGTCGAAAGACAGGACGTCGCAGTTCAGCGGCGCGGCGAACGGAACGACATGCCTGTCGGGCGGCGCATCGTCGAGTTCGATCAGCGATTCGACACCGTTGATCAGGTTGTGCCAGTACTCGTCGGGATCGTTCGCGCCGGGGAAGCGGCATGCCATTCCGATGACGGCGATATCCCGCTTGGAGGGCTGATTGCGCATGGGGCACCTGGTTCAGTCGGTCGAGAATCCGTGCAGGATGCGGTCTCGCAACGACGCGTCGGCCGCTTCGATCGGGATGAGCAATACGAACGACCGGTAGCGAACGCGGGGCACTTCCTGGTACAACTGCCGGACTCCAAACATGCCGGTCACCGCTGCGCTGACGCCGGCGGCGAAGAGCGATTGCCAGCGGCTTTGCCAGATCGCGGAGGAATTCCAAATGCCCGACGTCTCGATTCTGCCGAGCGTCGTATCCGCTGTTTCGCGGTAGTAGGAGATGACGTCTTGCCCCAGGCTTGCGATCTTCCATCCTTCTCCGCGCACGGTGCCGAGCTCGGCGCCGTCGTCGCCGATCCACCGGTCGGTATGCGAGTTCACGTCGCCGACGCTGGGTCGGTCGTCGGCCTCGGCCTTGAACTTGATATCGCACAACTCGAGCGCCGGAATGAGGACGACGTTCTCGTTGCCGATCCGCTCGGCGATCGTCTGTCGCGCGGCTTTCATCCCTGCGCCTTCGTTGAGCCGGACTCTCGCCAGATTGGCGAGGCCGACGAGGGTCGACATCATGTCGTTATTAGGCAATGGCATGGCTTGCGCTCCCGATGTCACGCCGTTCGATTGCGATCAACTGGCGACCGCGCTCGCGGTCGGCGTCGTTGCCGGCGTCCGCGAACACGGTGATCACGTTCGCGTCTTTTCCCAGCCGTTCGGCGACGCTGCGCGCGACGAGCCAGTTCGCCGCGGAGGAGCCGCCGATGGGAATGCCAGTTGCCTCGAAGAATTCATACATCGCCTTCAGCGATTCTTCATGCGATATCGACTGGAAAGGCACGCTGAACGGAATCAATGAAACGAACGGCTGGCGGAATCCATAGCCCAAGCCGCCTGCGCCTGCGAATCGAGCGTGGCCGTTGGGCGGCTCCAGCGTGCCGAACGGCATTTCGCGCGGCGTGCATCCGACCACGCGCACATCGGGGTTCTGCTTCACCAGCGCGGCATATACGCCAGCCAGCGTTCCTCCGGTGCCGACGGCCGCGACCCAAGCATCGGCGCGCATGCCGTCGAGTTGGCGGTGTATTTCCGCGCCCGTGTGGTGCTGATGCACCGCCGTGTTTACCTGGTTCAGATGCTGGGACAGCAAGGTCCATTCGGGCGCTTCGAGGGCGATTTGCTGGCTCCGCGCGATGATCCCGAGCAGGAAGTGGTTCCGGTCCACTTTCGTGACGATCGCTTGGCTTTCGTTTAGCGATTGCAGCAGTTCCTCCGACGACGAATCCGGTATCACGACCTGCACTGTCAGCCCGCACAGATGACCCAGATGGGCGAGCGCCTTCGCCATGTTCCCGCCCGACGAATCAAGCAGTTTCAGAGGTTTCTGGCTGAAGTCGTGGGCATTGATCGCATCGCAAAACAGGCCGAAGGCGACGCGATCCTTGATGGAGCCCGATGGGTTCTTGGATTCCAGCTTGGCAAATACGCGGCCTCCGTTCTTCGGTCCCGGGACTTCCACCAGCGGAGTGTTGCCGAGCGCGTCGCTATAGCGCTTGAGTTGAGGGAACATGGCCAGCGCCTTGCTGGGATCCGGCGCGAACGGCTGAGCATTGAACAGATTGAAATCCATCATGACTCTCCCGTAACGGGTTTGAAATGGGGCGTTTATGCCGCGAGTGACGCAAGATGCGGCTTCAGGATGGCGTCAACGACTGCTTGAACCTGATTGCGGTGATAGAAGTGGCCTCCTGGAAACACTTCCATCTCCGAGCTTTGCTGCAGAAATCGCGACCAGTCGGCAAGCGCTTCGGTGCCGATTAGAGGATCGTCCCTGCCGCCGAAGATTCGTGTCGTCGGGATGTCGCCGACCGGCCGTCTCGCCAACTGTTGCAACAAACCGAGATCCCGGGTGACGGCCGAAGCGACCGCCGCACGCAGATCCGCATCGAGTCTCGCGGGATCCGCCACTTCACCCAGGCCGAGCGCCTCTTGCGCCAGGCGCTCTAGATCCTGTGCCGTCCGCAGCGTTGCCAGCAGGGCGGGCGGCGTCATCTGCGATGAAAGGACGAGCTGTGTCACGCGGAATCTGGACGACACCAATGCCGACGCGACATGCAGCGCCAGCAACGCTCCCATGCTGTGACCGAAAAACGTGATGGGCGCGATGCCCAGCAGGCTGGCGAGCCCTCGCATGCAACGCCGAATCGCCTCGCGCGGATCGTTCCACGCCGGGAACGCGTTGCTTCGCGTCGGTCCCGGGTATTGCATGACGATCAGATCCACGTGCGCGGGAAGGCAGTCGCGCCATGAGCGATAGAAGTCGACGCCGCCGCCGGCGTGCGGGAACACCACCAGTTGGTGTCGCACGGGGGCCGCTGCTGCTACGCTGAATCTCGCAGCCCCTTCGGCGAAGGTCTGCAGGCGTTTCATATTTGCACCGTCCGACAAGCCGGCGCGGCGGCTTGCGCGTTCTCGCCGGCGCTTGCTCGCAACGCGGCGCGGTCGATCTTGCCGATGCCTGTCCGGGGGATCTCGTCGATCAGCACCAGCTTTTCCGGCAGTTTGAATGCGGCGACGCCGGCGGTTTCCAGATGCTGCCGGAGTTCTGCAAGCGACACCTGTTCGCCGTCGCGCGCGACGGCGAACAGGCAGGAGACTTCGCCGAAACGGTCGTCGGGCATGCCGACGCAAGCGGCGTCCTTCAGCTTGGCGTACCGCTTGATCAGCGCTTCCAGTTCTTCGGGACAGAACTTTTCGCCGCCGCGATTGATGGTGTCCGTCACGCGTCCGTCGATGTAGACGTTGCCCGCCGCATCGACATGGGCGACGTCTCCCGTGCGGTAGTAGCCGCTCGGCGTGAATGCGCGCCGGGATGCGTCCGGATCGTTGAAATACTGTTCAATGGTATAGGGGCCGCGGGTGAGCAACTCGCCGGACTCGCCGCAGGGAACCGGTTCGCCTCCGTCGTCGACGATCAGGATCTCGTCGGCCTCCGAAAGCGGACGCCCTTGGGAATTGAAGCGAATCGCTTCGGGGTCGGCAAAGCGGGTAAAGCAAAGCAGTCCCTCGCTCATGCCGTAGCACTGCTGGATGCGCACGCCCAGCCGGGATTCGGCCTGCGTCGCGAGGTCGGCGGATAATCGCGACCCGCCCACCTGCATGTACCGTAGCGTGCCGGAACCGGCGCGCGAGTCGTCCACTCGGTCCATCCATTGCGTCAACAGCGCGGGGACGAGCGTGGTGTGCGTGACGCCGTGCGCGTCGATGAGCTCCAAAGAGGTTTGCGCGGAAGCGTCCGCCGCCAAGACCACGGTGCCGCCGCAAGCGAGCGTTCCGAGAATGCCGGGACAGTTGATCACGAAGCCGTGAGAGAGCGGCAAGACGGCCAGATAGACGGCAGAACGGCTGAGCTCGAACACCTTGCAGCCTTCGGCGATCATGTAGCCGTATCCGGCGTTCCGCCTCGCAATGGCCTTCGGCAGACCGGTCGTGCCGCTCGACAGCAGCATCATCGCCGTATCGTCGGCGCGCATGTCGATCGGGTGCAATTCGCGCGGAATCGAGTCGGCGGGCGCTAGACAGAATTGCCGAAGGTCGAGCCATTCCGGGCGATCGTCGGCGCGGGATGGCCCGTCGGCCAACAGAAGGCAGGCTTCCAGGCTTTCTTCGGCGAACAAGCCGACGACAGTCTGGAGCGGGCTGAAGCGGCGACTGCCGTGGGTCAGCGCGATGGCGCGCGGGCGAGTGGTCTTCACGATGTGTCGAAGTTCCCGCTCCCGGTAGGACGGCAAGATGGGAACGGGTATCGCGCCTGACATGAGCGTCGCGAGCATCAGCACGACGGCGTCGGCGGAGTTGGGCAGCTGGAACGCGACGCGATCGCCTTTGCCGATGCCATGGGTATGGAGCCGCTCGGCGGTGATCGCGACATGCGACGTCAAATCCCGATACGAGATCACACGGTCGCCAGCGATCAGCGCGGGCATTGCGCCTCCGGCCTGCAAGGCGGCGGCCAATCGCCGGTTTAGAGAAACAACGTTCGCGTTCATTGCGCATCCCCGGCAGCCGAACTGCCCGGAACGGCGCTATTGCGAGAGCGGGCGGCTCCGTCGAGGATCGACGCAATTAGCCTGTCCAATTCCTCCAGCGAGTGATCGTGCTTGTCCCACAGCGAAAACCCCGTGCATCCCAGTTGCTCCAGCCGCACTTGCAACGCCAGGGTTTCGGCGGAACTCAAGCCCAGGTCCGCCCGTAGTTGCCAGTCGCTTTCTGCCGATTGGAGCAACTCGGCCGACAGACCGATTTCAGTCAGCAGGCCAATGATCTGCGTCGACGCCATCAGTCATCTCCTTGTTATCGATAGCGATGAAAAGTATTACGTGTTGACCGCCGGTCGGTCAATAATCTTTCGGATGTAAGGTTACGGCGAAACGATGGAGTATCGGGTTCGACGAATCCCTGCATTGTCGAAGGCGGTGGCGCTCGTTTCCGTGAGCGCGAAGGTGTTCCGGCGGTGGCGGACAAGGCGTTCCGGTTCGACCGCGAAGCGGCCGTCGCGTCAGGGCAAGGCTTGCCCTTCAGATGGAAATGGTTGTCGCTACATTTGACCGTTGGTCGGTCAATGTGAAATGTGAACTCGACTTCGACGCTCGTCCGCATCCCCGAATGAACGTCACCTCACCTAGCGGAGGGCAGGTTGACGGTTTTTTTAATCGACGCCCAGCCGTTGCAGTTCGCTCTCGGTCCCGAGACGCCGCTTGTGTTTGGCCTTTCGACGAGAAACGGGAAAGAAAGATGCGTATGAGCGATCCGGCGCGATCCGATGTAGCTTTAGCGTGCGCTTTTCGAATCGATTCGCCACACTCGCGATCGTTGCATTGGGGCTCGCGTCATGGCCGCGATGTCGCTCGCACGAATGCAATCATCGCGACCGACGGCGCGGCTTGGGCGCCTCGACCTCGTCCACAACGCCGACCATGCGCAGACAAACGGCAGTGACGGCTCGGGCAAATGCGGAATAATCCGCTTCCTGAGCCGCGATAACATCGTCCGTGGCACCGTGAACGCCCGAATAGATCAACAGTGCCGTGATGCGCGGTTGCGTCAACCGCCACGCGCCGGCTTGTTCGCCGCCGCTGAGAATGCCTTGGAGCTGATCGAGAATGGCGTTCTTCTCGCGATTGTTCCGTTCGTGGTGGTGATGGTTGATGTAGACGATGTCGTGCGTGCGATACGTTTCTACATAGGCTTCGATGCTCGTCCTAATCCATGCACGCAGCCGGCCTAACCAGTCGTCCACCGCGCAAGCGTCAACGGCCTCTTCCAGGCGGCTGAGGTATTGCGCGGTGTAGCGCTGCCCCATGGCCTCCAGGAGTTCGTTCTTCGAGGCGAAGTAATGGTAGAAGGTGCCCTTGGCTACTTCGGCCAGCTCAACAATTTCATTGATCGTGGTGGCCTCAACGCCTTGCGCGAAAAATAGTTTCTCGGCTGCCGCCATCAATTCTTCCAGACGTACTTCGGCTGGCTTGGTGCGGGGCGTTTTGGGCGCTCCGCGCTCCCGCTGGCTTGTCTTGTATCTCATCGTGCGGTTCGAAACTTGCGTGCAAAAGTCAGAAGTCTAGGCCACGTCCCCGATGTCACCAACGTTTTTGTAATTGACCGACCGTCGGTCTATTCAGGCTATGAAGGCGAAATCCGGCTCCTCCCGCTCGTCGCCACGTACCTGCATCGCGCTCATGTTCCGGGCGTCGACGAAACTCCGGGGTACTACGCTTTGAGGAAAGCGCGTCGCCGGCATGTGCGCGCGAGGGCGGCATCGAGCAAACGTAAAGAACCCGCCCTGCTACCTGTATGGAAGTGTTCTCTATCAATCGACGGAGAATGTCAGGCGGTGTATTCAGTTGTAGAACTTTATCGAGGCGGACCCTTTGTGATTATTCAAAGACATGTCCGGTCAGCAACTAATGGTTTCGTTCAAGCGCGCTGCGCTTGATTCAACATCTTCCGAAGGATATAGCTGGCGACGACAGCAGCCCCCACGTTGAAAAACATGCTGTAGACGAATGCGCTTTGCAGTTGAGAGAATTCCTGCAGGTGAGACATTTTTTTTAAGGTTACCTGCAGGATCGTACTGACCGCCGTTACGCCAAATGCCGCGCCCACCTGCTGCAGGGTCGAAACGAATCCAGCGGCCATCCCCGCGAAATTTTCTTGGACGTTCGCCAGAACGATATTCAAAAGAGGGGTCATGACCATGCCTTGGGTAAAGCCCAGCGTCCACAGTACCGGCATCAGGAGCCACGGCAACTCGAGGATGGGGAAATATCGCACGGCAAGTATCAGCGCGACGAAGCTTGCCGCGTAAGAGACCGCACCAATGGAAACGACTTGGGGGCCGGATCGGCCGATTAGCCGGGGCATCAATAGCGACGAAATTGCAAATCCGATGCTGGTCGAAACATAGGTCATTCCCGCTTCAAACGGGCTTAGCTTCAAACCAGACTGAAGAAAAATCGAAAACACTAACGTGAATGAGCCGGCGGTCGCATAGATGCACATGACCAACGATGAACCCTTGATGAATCGTCTTTCCCGGAGAAGCGTCATGTTAATGAGAGGGACGTGGCCGCTGCGTGCGTACCGGATCTCGTGGCGCATGAATAGATACAAGGTGCCCAGACCGATCAACATCAGGACATAGCTTTTGAAGCTCCATCCCCAGACCGCGCTCATCAGCAGGGGCAGCAGTGAAACGGAGATTCCGAGGCTCGAAAGACCGACGCCGGTCCAGTCCAGGCTTTTTTTCTGCTCGATAGACGCGTTCCGTAAATAACGAGAAAAAGCCAGCGCCACCAATCCGATGGGGAGGTTGATAAAAAAAATAGCTCGCCACTGCAACTCCAGCAGATTGATCGAGATGATCAGGCCGCCTAGCACTTGCCCCGCGATCGCAGCGAGCCCGAGCGTCATTCCCAAGTATCCGAAAGCCCGCCGGGCGCCGGTCTCGTCAAAATCTGCCCGGATGCTTGCGTAGATTTGCGGAAAGAGTACGGCGGCAGACAGCCCTTGTAAAAAGCGCGCGAAGATCAGAACCACCGCGTGAGGCGCGAGTCCGCAAAGAATCGATGACACCGTGAAACACAGCATGCCGATCTGATAGGCTCGACGGCGCCCCCATAGATCGCCCAGCCTTCCTCCGGTGATCAGCAAGAGGCCGAACGATAATTCATAGGCTACGATGATCATCGTCAGCTCGACATAGCTTGCATGCAGCGTCTTCTCAATGTTGACGATCGCGATATTGACGACAAATAAATCGAAAATCGTTACAAATCCAGATAGCAAGAGTGCGAATAAAGCATAGCGCTGACGGTTGATCATGTGAACCTCGATTGAATTCGATATGCGGGTGGTGGGCTCCACCTTGAATCTGGACAAAGCCTGATGTCGTTAGCTCGATGAATCGGAAAGTCGAAGACCGCCTGCGGCGGAGCGTGTGCGTGTAATCGAACAAGGGTTTGAATACGCACCAAAATTTATATTCCTAGTTGCTTGAGGAGGTATCGACAGGTGCAGCGACATCGCATTGACCGACGGTCGGTCGTACTCTAGGATAGCAACTCGTGCCGATGCTGTCACGTCGCGATGCCGCGGGGCGCATGGCGCAGCGAGCGGCCTGTTCGAGCCGAATGTCGAGCGGTCGCGGTACATGTTGATCATCGGGCGCGAGGTTTCATGCGCTCTTTTACGGCACGGCGACTGCCGGCCGTTTTCACACTCACCTGCTTGTCCAATGGCAGAACAAATCGACCTTTCGAAGGTTATCGGAGGTGATGGGATGACGAGTCAAAGAATCGGAATTGTGGGGGCGGGGCACCTGGGCGTTGCTCTTGCGTCGCGCTTGATCGATGTTGGGTTTGATCGAGGAAATGTTTGGCTCGGACATCGCGGTTCTCAAAAATCGTATGCGACGAGTGCAACAGCGGGAGTCGAGGATCGTCTCGTAGACGTGGATGCGGTCATGCAGAATTGCGATGTGATCTTGTATACCGTACGACCGATAGATTACGGGATGATATCCAATTACAAGTTGAGGGATGGGCAGATAATCATCTCGTTTTTGGCCGGTGTTTCGCTTTCCAGATTGTCGGATGTTGCGCATGGGTCGGGGTCGATCGCTCGGGCGATTATAAGCGCACCGGATACGATTTCCAGCGGACAGGCACTCGGCGTGACTTGCGGCGATATGGATGAAAATGTGGGGGATCTATTTAAATCTATGGTGGCGCACATTTTGAATGTGCGATCCGAGATTCAGTTCGAGCCAGTTACCGTGCTCGGCACCTGTCTTCCGTTTATATTGACGTATTGCGATTTCATCGGAGCGGCCGTTGAAGATCGGGAAATATTGAAATGTGCTCAAGAATACGGGTTGGGTGAATGGAAGGGGGTGATCGATTGGGCGAGGCGAGTTAGACCTGGAGATCTGAATTCCAATGAAATCGAGAATTATGCAAATCATTGCGCGACTCCAGGCGGTATTGCCGAAAAAATAATGAGTTCGCTTCGTCTTCACGGGGATTTTGCAAGGACCGTTCGAGAAGGGATCGAACATGCCCAAACGATGCTTGGTGTTCAGCTGGAGAAACACTGATCCATCGGACTTGGCGGGCACGTTTGGCGAAACCGAAGGCGTCTTCGAGCGGCGTTCTCGATGGCGACCTGCGAAGGAGAACGAGCTTGCGAAAATCGAGTGCATGGACGCAACAAACGTCCGAACAAAAGGCGGCGCTTTGTGATGGAGAACGTTTCGCCTCCTGATCACGGTCGTCGGAGGGGGCAATTCGCGCGATGCCAAATGCGAGCAGGCTTCGGTCGCGAATGCGTCGGCGTCGAGCGCGGGACGTGCGCGAAAGAGTGCGAAAGAGTGCGAACGAAATCTGGCGATGGACGAGGTGATGTGAAACGGTCGCGATCGTCGATGTCTCGCTCGAGGCGACCGCAAATCATCGCGCGGCGGGCGTGGTTTGTCTGTCGATCGCATCCCGGTTGTTTTTTTCATGCGGAGCAGTTGGTTGACCGCGGGGTTGCGGCAACCGAATGACGAATGTGTCGAGCGAAGGCGGGCGAAATCCACGTTCAGAACAGCAGCTCGCGCACGCGGTGATACAGCATGCCGATCTCGAGCGCGGGCTGGCGCCATGCGGGGCCGCCGGGAAAGCGCCGGTGCCGCAGGCGCGCAAACAGATCGAATGCGCGCGTGTCGCCCGCGATCGCATTCGCGACGATGCGGCCCGCGATGCCGGTCAGCGCGACGCCATGGCCGCTGAAGCCCTGAAGGTAGAAGTAATTCGGATCGATCGCGCCGAAGTCCGGCGCGCGATTGCGCGTCACGTCGACGAAGCCGCCCCACGCGAATTCGATGCGCACGTCGGCGAGCTGCGGGAACGCGCCGACCATCCGGCGGCGAATCGCGCCGACGAGCGCGTCGGGCGATGCACCCGCCGAGTCCGCGCGGCCGCCGAACAGCATCCGGTGATCGGCGGAAAGCCGGAAGTAGTCGAGAAAGAAGTTGTTGTCGCAGACCGCTTCGCGCTGCGGAATCAGCGCGTTCGCGCGATCGGCGCCGAGCGCTTCGGTCGCGATGATGTACGACGCGATCGGCGCGATGCGCGCGGCCGTCGCGGTGGGCAGCACGCCGCCCGGTCCCGCGTTGCAGCACGCGACGATGTAACGGCAGCGCACTTCGCCCATTGGCGTGCGCACGACGGGCCGCGCGCCGCGTACGACTTCGAGCGCCGGCGTGTGCGCGAACAGCAGCGCGCCTTCGCGTCGCGCCGCATCGGCGAGGCCGATGCAGTACTTGAGCGGATGCAGATGACCGGACAGCGGATCGTGAACGCCCGCGAGATAACGCGGCGACGCGATGCGCGCGCGGATTTCATCGGCATCGAGCCATTCGAGCGATGGATGGCCCCAGCGCGATGCTGCATCGTTCATCCACTGCCGCAATTCCGGCACGCGGCGCGGATGCGTCGCGACCGTCAGGTAGCCGCGCGTGAAATCGCAGTCGATTCCGTGGCGCGCGATGCGTTCTTCGACGAGCGCGACGGCGTCGAGCGACAGCGCCCATGCTTCGCGGGCGCCTTCGATGCCGAGCTGGCGCTCGATTTCGCCGTCCTTGGCGAAGCCCGTGATCATCTGTCCGCCGTTCCTGCCCGACGCGCCCCAGCCCGGCCGATACGCGTCGAGCACGGCGACCGACAAGCCGCGCGCGCGGCAGTCGAGCGCGGCCGACAGGCCGGCGAACCCGGCGCCGATCACGCAGACGTCGACGTCGAGCGCGTCGTTGAGCACCGGATCGTCGTCGGCCGGGCGGGTGGCGGTGGCTTCGTAATACGAGCGGCGTGCGAGTTCGTCGGCGCGGCGGGCGAAGGCGTTGATCATGAGCATATCGTGAAGAGTCGAGCGGCATCGTCGCATCGCAATGCCATGCGGCCGCGACGCGCAATGCGGGAAACGGGTTGCGGCGCGGAGGGGACGTGCGGCAAGCAGTTGCACGTCCATGCGCCGTCGATGTCAGAACGAGTAGATGAACTGCGTCGCAAGCAGATCGTTGGACTTGCTGTACGAGCCGTCGCTTCGCAGGAACACCTTGTTGTTCGCCCAGTCGTGCCGGTATTCGACCTTCACGGTAATCTGCTGCGTCGGATAGAACAGCAGATCGAGCGCGACGTCCTGACGGTTCGCGCCCTTGCACTCGAACCCGAGACCGCCGTTCGCCTTCGACGTCGCGAGGCAGTCCGAATCGATGCCGAAGCCGTCCGCGGTATCCATCCCGTTGCCGTTGAGCGCGATCCCGCCGCCGCCGCCGCCGTTCTTGCTGTTCGCGAGGAAGTCGTAGCGCAGCGTCGCGCCCATCCGGCCGAGCACCGGCACGTTGAACTTGCGATGCGCGAGGAGCGACAGGCCGTACCACTGCGCGCGGCCGCCGTTGAACGCCGCGTGCTGCTGCTGGCCGTAGTCGATTTCCGCGTTGTACTGGATGTCCGCGAGCGTGTAGGCGGCGTCCGCTTCCGCGAAGAAGAACGCGCCGTACGGGCTCGACGACTGGCCGCCCGGACCGTAGACGACCGCGCCTGATTGCGTCGTCGCGCTGCCGAGCGTCTGCCGCCCGATGTTGAACGAACCGCCGAGATCGAGCGCGCTCGACCACGTGTAGTCGACGCGCGCGGTGAACGTCGGCACCTTGTTGCTCGTCGTGATCGGATCGCCGAGCGCGTTCGTGCCCGTCTGCGTGACCGAGCCGTACGTCCGGTATTGTTCGTTGCCGAGCAGGAACTTCCACGCCCAGTTGCCCTTCGTGTAGTTCGCGCCGATGCCGATGTAGCTGCCCGGATCGGAGAAGTCGTACAGCAGGTTGTGCGTGAGCGTGAGCATCTGGTTCGACTGCTGCACCTCGTAGCCGCCGAAGCTCGGCATGAGGCCGGCGACGAGCGTCGTCGTCGCGCTGAGCGGCACGTTGACGACCGCGGTGTTGAGGATGTTGTTGCCGATGTTGCCGCGCGAGTTCTGCAAGAGCGTGATGCCGTTGCCGCGGTTCGGCATCAGCGTGATCTCGGCCGACGGCGCCATCGGGCCGACGCCGAACGTCTTCTTGATGTCGAGATAGAGATCGCCGAACGTGCTGTTGAAGTAGTTGTAGTTGCTCTCGTGGTTCGCGAACAGGAACGACGACGTGCCCGCCGCGCGGTTGAACACGTAGGTCGGATCGATGTAGCCCGTCACCGACAGGCCCGCGATCGGCCCGGTGTTCGCCGCGTCGGTCAGCGAATCGACCTTCAATTGCTGGTTCGCGATTTCCTGCTTCATTTGCGTGACGTCGTCGTTCGTCAGCGCGGCGGGCGCCTTGCCGTAGTCCGGCGACGATTCGTCGACGGGCGCGGCCGCCGTCGCGGCCGCCGCGCCTTTGACCGCGGCGGCGCCGCTGCCCGCCGCGTCGTGCTGTGACGCGAGCGCGGACCGCAGCTCCTTCACCTGCGCCTGCAGCGCGTTCAGCTGCGCCTGCATTGCCTTGATCTGCGCGCTGGTCGACGCGGCGCCGGCGAAGCCGGGCAGCGACCCGGCCACGAGCAGACAGATTAACTTCTTTCTCATGCAAATTCTCCTGGTTGATCGTATTGCGAAGGACTCGGGGGCTCGTTCGGGCGATCGGGGCGTCGTCAGGCCGTGCCGAGCGACTTTCTCGTCGCCGCGGTCTGCGGTGCGCGTGGGGCGCCGCCGGATGCGTCGGATTCGGACGCGTCGGACGGCGCGGGTTGCGCGAACGCCTGGCGCATGTCGCGTTCGCGGCGCCGTTCGCGGCCCAGCATCATCTGGTTGACGACGATCACGCCGATCGTGACGGCGGTGATGAAGAGCGTCGCGAGCGCGTTCATTTCGGGATTGAGGCCGAGGCGCACGCGCGAGAACACGACGAGCGGCAGCGTCGTCGAGCCGGGGCCGGACAGGAACGCGGACAGCACGAGATCGTCGATCGACAGCGTGAACGACAGCAGCCAGCCGGACAGCAGCGCCTGGGAGATCAGCGGCAGCGTGATCACGAAGAACACCTTGAGCGGCGTCGCGCCAAGGTCGAGCGCCGCTTCTTCTAGCGACTTGTTCAATTCCTTGACGCGCGACTGGACGATGATCGCGACGTACGACACGCACAGCATCACGTGGCCGATCCAGATCGTCACGACCCCGCGTCCCTTCGGCCAGCCGACCATCTGCTCGAGCGCGACGAACAGCAGCAGCAGCGAGATGCCCTGGATCACCTCGGGAATCACGAGCGGCGCGTTGATCATCCCGGTGTACAGCGTGAAGCCGCGGAACCGGCCGAAGCGCGCGAGCACGAAGCCCGCCCACGTGCCGATGAACACCGATGCGAACGCGGTCAGCAGACCGATCTTCAGCGACAGCCATGCGCTCGTCAGCAACTCGTCGTCCTGCAGGAGCGCCGCGTACCACTTCAGCGAGAAGCCGGACCAGACGGTGACGAGCTTCGATTCGTTGAACGAATAGACGACGAGGCTGATGATCGGGATGTACAGAAACAGGAAGCCGAGCGTCAGCACGCCGGCGGAAAGCGGCTTGTTGGGCTTGATCATTTCGCGTCCCCCAGCTCCTTCACTTGGTAGTACTGGAACACGGCCATCGGCACGAGGAGCAGCAGCACCATCGCGACCGTCACCGCGGAGGCCATCGGCCAGTCCATGTTGTTGAAGAACTCGTCCCACATCACGCGGCCGATCATCAGCGTGTCGGCGCCGCCTAGCAGCTCCGGAATCACGTACTCGCCGACGGCCGGAATGAACACGAGCAGGCTGCCGGCGATGATTCCGTTCTTCGACAGCGGCAGCGTGATCCGCGTGAACGCGACCCACGGCTTCGCGCCGAGGTCGTACGCGGCTTCGAGCAGCGTCAGGTCCATCTTCACGAGATGCGCGTAGAGCGGCATCACCATGAATGGCAGATACGAATAGACCATCCCGATGTAGACGCCCGCGTCGGTGTGGTAGAGACGCAGCGGGGAGTGGATCAGGCCGAGCGCGATCAGCGTGTGGTTGAGGAGCCCGTCGTCCTTCAGGATGCCGATCCATGCGTAGACGCGGATCAGGAACGACGTCCAGAACGGCAGCATCACGCCCATCATCAGCAGGTTGCGCGTCGCAGGCGCGGAACGCGCGATGTGGTACGCCATCGGATAGCCGATCAGCAGGCACAGCAGCGTCGATACCGCGGCCATCTTCAGCGAGCTGACGTAGGTCGCGACATAGAGGCTGTCCTGAAGCAGGAACGCGTAATGGCCGAACTGCAGCGCGAACTGCACCGCGCCGTCCTTGATGCTCATCAGCGCGGTGTACGGCGGGATGCCCATCACCTGGTCGGCGAAGCTGATCTTCAGCACGAGCACGAACGGCAGTGCGAAGAACAGCATGAGCCACAGGAACGGCACGCCGATCGCGACGCTGCGGCCGGACGGCGTGAAGCACGCCGCGACGCGCGCGAGGCGCGCGCGCACGGGCGACGCGCTTCGGACGGCGGACGAAGCCGCCGCGAGCGAGGAAGAGGGAGAGGTTCTCATTGCGTCAGCACCACGCCGCTTGCGGGCGACCAGGAGACGAACACGTCGTCGTTGTAGGCGGGCGCACCTTCCTGCATCAGGTGCGAGCTCGAAAGATTGGACACGACGGTCTTGCCGCTCGGCAGGCGCACGTGGTACAGCGAATAGCTGCCCATGTACGCGACGTCGGTGACGACGCCGCGCGCCCAGTTGTGCGGCGCGCTCGGGCGCTCGCGCGACACGCGCACGCGCTCCGGCCGAACCGAGATGCCGACCGGCATGCCGAGCGGCCCCGTGATCCCGTGGCTCACGTACATGCGCGCTTCCAGGTCCTCGCTTTCGACGAAGATGTGATCGGGCTCGTCCTCGACGACGACGCCTTCGAAAAGATTCGTCGAGCCGATGAACTCGGCCGAGAAGCGGCTGTTCGGAAATTCGTAGACCGCGCTCGGCGTGCCGATCTGCACGATCCGTCCTTCGCTCATCACCGCGAGGCGGCTCGCCATCGTCATCGCTTCCTCCTGGTCGTGCGTGACCATCACGCAGGTCACGTCGACCCGCTCGATGATGCCGACGAGCTCGAGCTGCGTCTTCTGGCGGATCTTCTTGTCGAGCGCGGACATCGGCTCGTCGAGCAACAGGAGCTTCGGCCGCTTGACGAGCGAGCGCGCGAGCGCGACGCGCTGCTGCTGGCCGCCCGACAGTTGATGCGGCTTGCGCCGCGCGTAGCGGCTCATTTGCACGAGGTTCAGCGCATCGGCGACGCGCTCGCGGATCTCGTGCTTCGGCGTGCCTTCCTGTTTCAGGCCGAACGCGACGTTCGCTTCGACTGTCATGTGCGGGAACAGCGCGTACGACTGGAACATCATGTTGACGGGCCGGCGATACGGCGGCAGCGTCGCGAGATCTTCGCCGTCGACGAAGATGCGGCCGGACGTGGCCGTCTCGAGTCCGGCAAGCATGCGCAGCAGCGTGGATTTGCCGCAGCCGGAACTGCCGAGCAGCGCGAACAGCTCGTTCTTCGCGATCGACAGATTGACGTTGTCGACGGCGGTGCTGTCGCCGAATTTCTTCACGACGTTCTCGATGCGGACGAACTCGTCCGTTCTGGCCGGCTTGCCGGCCGAGGGGCGCGCCAGTTGCGCGGTGTCGATTGAAGGCGTCGATTTCATGATGTAGCCATCCTTCGTTGGGGATCGCAGGCATGAGCGCTCCCACGCGATGCGCACGATGCGAATCGCGGTGGAACTGCGACCGGGAATCAAAGCGTCGCGCGTTTCAGGTCGAACGCACTGACGTCGGACTGCGTGCTTCGGGCGGGCAGCGGTCGAGCGACTGCTGCGCGCGGCTGTCGCTCGTGATCAGCGCCCCGTCTTCAACTGCGCCCACAGGCGGTTTTCGAGACGCAGGATGTCGGCGGGCATCGGCCGCATCAGCGTCATCTTCCTCAGCACGTCTTCGGGCGGATAGACGGTCGGGTCCTGTGCGACGGCCGGCACGACGAACTGGCGCGCCGCGCGGTTCGCGGTCGGATAGAACACTTCGTTCGTGATCGCCGCATTGACCTTCGGATCCTCGATGTAGTTGATCCACTTCAGCGCGGCTTCCGCGTGCGGCGCGTCCTTCGGGATCACCATCACGTCGAACCACAGCAGGCCGCCTTCCTTCGGATTCGAGAATTTGATGTCGTACGAGCGCTTCGCTTCGGCCGAGCGGCGGTGCGCGATGCCGACGTCGCCCGACCAGCCGAGCGCGACGCACACGTCGTTGTTCGCGAGATCGTTGATGTAGCCGGACGAATTGAATTGCGTGATGTACGGGCGGACTTTCTTCAGCACATCGAAAGCAGCCTGGTAATCGGCCGGGTTCGTGCTGTTCGGATTCTTGCCCATGTATTGCAGCGTCGCGGCGAACACGTCGACCGCCTGATCGAGGAACGACACGCCGCAGCCCTTCAGCTTCGACAGGTTCGCCGGATCGAGCACGAGCGCCCAGCTGTCGACGGGCGCGTTGTCGCCGAGCGCCTTCTTCACCGCCTGCACGTTGTAGCCGATGCCGTCGGTGCCGAACGCCCACGGCACGCCGTACTGGTTGCCCGGATCCGCATCGGCGATCATCTTCATCAGCGTCGGATCGAGATTCGACAGATTCGGCAGCTTCGATTTGTCGAGCTTCTGATAGACGCCCGCCTGAATCTGCTTGGCCATGTAGTTCGACGTCGGCACGACGATGTCGTAGCCGGAGCTGCCCGCGAGCAGCTTCGCCTGCAGCGTGTCGTCGCTGTCGTAGTTGTCGTATTTGACGTGGACGCCCGTTTGTTTCTCGAAGTTCGGGATCGTGTCCTTCGCGATGTAGTCGGACCAGTTGTAGACGTTCAGCTCGGCGCCGATGGCCTGCGCGGCCGGAACGGACAGTGCCGAGGCGCCGGCGAGCGCGACGAACGCAGCGCGCGCGATCGCATGACGAAGATGGCTCACACTCATGTTGTTCCCCAGATGATGAAGGTGGGAGAGCGCCGCGCGAGCGCCGCCCGCCCGATTGGCAATGCCGTTAGGAAAGACCCAGTTGCTGCGCGGTCGCATCGATCGCCCGCTTCGCCTTCTCGACGATCTCGTCGATCTCCGGTTTCGAGATCACGAGCGGCGGCGACAGCAGCATCCAGTCGCCCGTCGCGCGCATCACCAGGTTGCCGTTGAAGCAGTAGTCGCGGCAGATCGTGCCGACCTCGCCGCCGTTCTCGAAGCGCTTGCGCGCGCCGGGCTCGCGCGCGAGCTGAAGGCCCGCGACG
>NZ_LOVS01000067.1:0-50068 GCF_001523835.1 Burkholderia sp. ABCPW 14
ATCCCACAGGCAATACGCTCCCCCAGGCCCGTCGCGGTCACCCCGCTTCTCTCGGCCCGTGGTCTCCAGCGCCTCTGTCTCGCATGACGCCTCTTGAGGAAATTACCGCTTTCCGTCGTCTTGCCGCATTCATAAAACTATCGTGCGGTGACTTGCGTTTTTGCGGTGTTAATACTAATACGCTGAATACAACCTCCTCAACTACTTTTAATGCTTTTCCTCAAAAAAACTCATCAGTGCGTCCTTGCACACATTTAACAAATCACTCTAAAAACCGCCCTCCGATTAATCCCTTCATCGCAGTGAAATATTTTTTGTGATATAGAACGCATCGTGCGGATATCGATTGAGACGCCTATCCTACAACCTGCCCCAGCCCAATGCAGACCAGCAAAGCCGGGCATTGCATCCACCAATCCAAATACATCACAAAACGAAAACCCCCAATCCAGATCTATCCCGACACCTCAAGCACATCATTCATTCACTATCGCCATACCCAATTTAGGGCAGTCGTGCACCAAAACAGTCCCCCATACCGCCGCCATTACCAACGGCCCATAACACGAATTCACAATACGATAATCACCGATTAAAACGTTTTAAACATTCTTAACTTACTTCCAATTAACTTTCACGACCGCGCAGCTTAACCGCACGTCCGCGCACTGTGCGCAGGCCAGCCACCGACGCCGAACGGCATGGCGGACCAACCACCCCGCCCACATCGCCGCCACCCGACAATCGATCCCTATATATTTTTTATTGATTGATCGATCAATAAAAAACCGCTATCCTTCGGACTTCGCTACCCGCCGCGCACACGAAGGCCCCGCGATGCCCAAACTCGGAATGCGCGAGATCCGCCGCGCCCAATTGATCGACGCGACGCTCCGCACCATCGACGAGGCCGGCCTGCCCGGCACGACGCTCGCGTCCGTCGCGCAACGCGCGAACATTTCGACGGGCATCGTCAGCCATTACTTCGGCGACAAGGACGGCCTGCTCGAAGCGACGATGCGCCACGTGCTGCTCGATCTGTGGACCGCGACCGCGCGCCACCGCGCCGCCGCGCCCGACGAACCCCGTGCACGCCTGCGCGCCGTCGTCGCCGCCAATTTCGACGACACGCAGATCAGCGCGCCCGTGATGAAGACGTGGCTCGCGTTCTGGTCGCAGAGCATGCACGAGCCGACGTTGAGACGCCTGCAGCACATCAACACGCGCCGGCTCTATTCAAATCTGTGTGCGGAGTTTGCAAAAACGTTGCCGCGCGCACGAGCCCGCGAGGCCGCAAGCGGCCTCGCCGCGCTGATCGACGGCCTGTGGCTGCGCGGCGCACTCGCGGGCGAACCGCTCGACACGAAGGCGGCCCTGAAGCTCGCCAACGATTACATCGACCTGCTGCTCGCGCCGCACGCCTGACGCGCAACGCGCCTTCGCCCACCCAAGGAGATCCTTATGTCCGTATACGGTCTGCAACGCCTTTACATCGCCGGCGCCTACGCCGACGCCACGAGCGGCAAAACGTTCGACACGTTCGATCCGGCGACGGGCGAACAGCTCGCGAGCGTCCAGCAAGCGAGCGCCGACGACGTCGAGCGCGCGGTCGCGTCCGCGCACGAAGGTCAGCGCGAATGGGCCGCGATGACCGCGATGCAGCGCTCGCGCATCCTGCGCCGCGCGGTCGAGCTATTGCGCGAGCGCAACGACGAACTCGCCGAGCTCGAAATGCGCGACACAGGCAAGCCGATCGCGGAGACGCGTGCCGTCGACATCGTCACGGGCGCCGACGTGATCGAGTACTACGCGGGCCTCGCGACCGCAATCGAAGGCCTGCAAGTGCCGCTGCGTCCGGACTCGTTCGTCTACACGCGCCGCGAGCCGCTCGGCGTGTGCGCGGGCATCGGCGCATGGAACTATCCGATCCAGATCGCGTGCTGGAAGAGCGCACCCGCGCTCGCCGCCGGCAACGCAATGATCTTCAAGCCGAGCGAAGTCACGCCGCTGTCCGCGCTCAAGCTCGCCGAGACCTATACCGAAGCGGGCGTGCCCGCCGGCGTATTCAACGTCGTGCAGGGCGACGGCTCGGTCGGCGCGCTCCTGAGCGCGCATCCGGGAATCGCGAAGGTGTCGTTCACGGGCGGCGTCGAGACCGGCAAGAAGGTGATGTCGCTCGCGGGCGCGTCATCGCTGAAGGCGGTGACGATGGAGTTGGGCGGCAAGTCGCCCCTCATCGTGTTCGACGACGCCGACCTCGACCGTGCCGCCGACATCGCCGTCACCGCGAACTTCTTCAGCGCCGGCCAGGTGTGCACGAACGGCACGCGCGTGTTCGTCCAGCAAGCGGTGAAGGATGCATTCGTTCAGCGCGTGCTCGAACGCGTCGCGCGGATTCGCATCGGCAAACCTTCGGATTCCGACACGAATTTCGGCCCGCTCGCAAGCGCCGCGCAGCTCGACAAGGTGCTCGGCTACATCGAGAGCGGCAAAACCGAGGGCGCGAAGCTGCTCGCGGGCGGCGAACGCCTCTCGCACGATCACTTCGCGAACGGCCAGTATGTTGCGCCGACCGTGTTCGGCGATTGCCGCGACGACATGAAGATCGTCCGCGAAGAAATCTTCGGCCCGGTGATGAGCATCCTGTCGTTCGAAACGGAAGACGAAGCGATCGCACGCGCGAACGCAACCGAATACGGCCTCGCCGCGGGCGTCGTCACCGAGAACCTGTCGCGCGCGCACCGTGCGATCCATCGTCTCGAAGCCGGCATCTGCTGGATCAACACGTGGGGCGAATCGCCTGCCGAAATGCCGGTTGGCGGCTATAAGCAATCCGGTGTCGGACGCGAGAACGGCATCACGACGCTCGAGCACTACACTCGAATCAAATCGGTGCAGGTCGAACTCGGCCGCTATCAACCGGTGTTCTAAGCATCCAGGAGAACCGCAACGATGACGACACGCGAATTCGATTACATCATCTGCGGCGCAGGCTCCGCGGGCAACGTGCTCGCGACGCGTCTCACCGAGGATCCGGGCGTCACCGTGCTGCTCCTCGAGGCGGGCGGCCCCGACTACCGGTTCGACTTCCGCACGCAGATGCCGGCGGCGCTCGCGTACCCGCTGCAGGGCCGGCGCTATAACTGGGCATACGAAACCGATCCCGAGCCGCACATGAACCATCGCCGAATGGAGTGCGGGCGCGGCAAGGGCCTCGGCGGCTCGTCGCTGATCAACGGGATGTGCTACATCCGCGGCAACGCGCTCGACTACGACAACTGGTCGACCCACAAGGGCCTCGACGACTGGACGTATCTCGACTGCCTGCCGTACTTCAGGAAAGCCGAAACGCGCGACGTCGGCGCGAACGACTATCACGGCGGCGACGGCCCAGTGTCGGTGACGACGAGCAAGCCCGGCGTGAATCCGCTCTTCGAAGCGATGGTCGAGGCCGGCGTGCAGGCGGGCTATCCGCGCACCGACGACCTCAACGGCTATCAGCAGGAAGGCTTCGGGCCGATGGACCGCACGGTTACGCCGCGCGGCCGCCGTGCGTCGACCGCGCGCGGCTATCTCGACCAGGCGCGCACGCGGCCGAATCTCGAGATCGTCACGCATGCGCTCGCCGATCGCATCCTGTTCTCCGGCAAACGCGCGACGGGCGTCACGTTCCTGCACGGCAGCGAGCGCGTCACCGCACACGCGCGCCGCGAAGTGCTCGTATGCAGCGGCGCGATCGCGTCGCCGCAACTGCTTCAACGCTCGGGCGTCGGCCCCGGCGAATGGCTGCGCGAACTCGACATTCCGGTCGTGCTCGATCTGCCCGGCGTCGGCAGCAATCTGCAGGATCACCTGGAGATGTACATCCAGTACGAATGCAAGGAGCCCGTATCATTGTATCCGGCGCTCAAGTGGTGGAACCAGCCGAAGATCGGCCTCGAATGGATGATCAACGGCACGGGCCTCGGCGCGAGCAATCATTTCGAGGCGGGCGGATTCATCCGCACGCGCGATGACGATCTCTGGCCGAACATTCAGTACCACTTCCTGCCCGTCGCGATCAATTACAACGGCTCGAACGCGATCGAGATGCACGGCTTCCAGGCGCACGTCGGCTCGATGCGCTCGCCGAGCCGCGGCCGCGTAAAGCTGCGCTCGCGCGATCCGAATGCGCATCCGAGCATTCTGTTCAACTACATGTCGGCAGCGCTCGACTGGCGCGAGTTCCGCGATGCGATCCGCGCGACGCGCGAGATCATGCGTCAGCCGGCGCTCGACCGCTATCGCGTCCGCGAGTTGAACCCTGGCGTCGACCTGAAGAGCGACGACGATCTCGACACGTTCGTGCGCGCACGCGCGGAAACGGCGTTCCATCCGTCGTGCTCGTGCAAGATGGGCTTCGACGACATGGCCGTCGTCGACAACGAAGGGCGCGTGCACGGGCTCGAGGGGCTGCGGGTCGTCGACGCGTCGATCATGCCGATCATCACGACTGGCAACCTGAACGCGCCGACGATCATGATCGCCGAGAAGATCGCCGACAAGATCCGCAAGCGCCAGCCGCTCGAACGCTCGAACGCGCGATACTACGTCGCGAACGGCGCGCCCGCGCGCGGCAACAAGCCCGCCAGGACGCCCGCCACCGTATAAACGTCGGCAGAAGCCGCGCCGGCGGTCGTCGATGCTTGAGAGCATCCGACAAGACCGTCGGCGCGCCGCGCGCAGCCGGCCACTCGTTCTGCCCGGCCGATGCAAGCGCGCTCGACGCGCGCGAATGACCTCGCAACCGGAACCGCACGCGTTCCGTGCAATCCCTCCCTCTTCTGCAGAGATTCGGCGTCGGCAACGACAACAAGAACAACGGCACGCCACTCCGCGAACACTACGTGCACCTCGTCGCACAATTTCAGTCATCGCGAGCGAAATACGCCAAAGGCTTCCGTGACACGGCGCCCTCAACCGCGGGCCGCCACTCGCGGCAAGTCGATTGCGCGCCACCTGCTCTGCAGACCGTTTGTTTTCGGCTCAACTCTTCAAGACCGCCGAACGACGCGGGATTGCTCGTATTGCTGGCAAGACCGATGACGCGTGCCTTCGTGCAGCGCAGCGCCGGACGATCGTCGTGAGCCCCACCGTAATCACCGAGCATCTCCCCAAACCCCACTCGAACCGCGATTGCAGGCGCCCTCTCGCGTACCACGCTCGAACCCACCCGTTTCTCGCTTGCCCCAATTATCGAGCGCAGCATTTACGCAGCAGTGCATTCGACGCAACATTGAAGTACTGGAAAAGCAACCTGACGGAACATCAATTTCAAAAAACAAGCACCATTCGAATCCAACCCGATAAAACAAATGAATCAGCAAGCATCGAATCAATTAAATATTCCAATCAGATCATTCTTAACCTGATTTTTCTCAAATGTTCTCAAAAAGATCGCACCCCGCTTTATCACGATATCGAAATCAAGATAAGGAATAAGTCCACTAAGCGCATGCTGCCCCTCATGGCAGGCCCCTTCCCCAACTGCACCAACTGCGCCAACTGAATTCGACCCCGCTGAAACAAACGCCCAGAATAAATTAACAATCATTGAAATTACACCTATTTTAATTTCGCCACATTCAACGCAGAATTATTTTTATAAATCTCCGTAATTTTATTGTAAGATGTTTGCAAGGCATCTTGCAGCCGGCCCAATGAGATGCCTCCCGCATTTAGGCGGACGAGCCGTTTTTCGATCCGGTCCCGACGGACTGCAGCCTCCCTCGGCCCGGCGACTCAACGGCACCATGAAATGTTGTATCCGATCTCAGTTATTTAGGATCACTTTCTAACGTAATTCAGGACGATCATGGTCAAGACCTTCTACATCACCGCAGCCCCCGTCGGCGCTGTCCCGAAGTTCCTCGATCCGTTGGAGCCGAAGTTCATCCCGGACGCCCTGCTCGGGCTGCTGCCCGCCGACACGCGCGAAGCGACGACCAACGCGCTCGTGGCGAACGGATGGGAGGCCATACCCGCAGGCGGCATCGTGCGCGAACACGGCTTCGACGCACCGATCGACCTGGCCGAATATGACGGCGCGCGCGAAGCGGCGTCCGTTCAGGATGCGCTGCGTCAGAACGGCTGGACGCCGAACGGCGCCGTATGGCACCGCACGTCGATTTCGCCCTCCCTCGCTCAACCGCCGCTGATCACGCGCACCACGCTCGAGCGCCTGTCGTCGACCGAGTTGGTCCGGCAGATCGTCCTGCAGCTCACGACATTCGGCTGGACCGCGACCGACGACGGGCATCTCACCTGGACCCACAATCGAATCCACACTTATCTGTCGCCGGATTTCGTCGAGCGAATTCGCGCCGACAACGCGGCCGTGCTCGATTCGCTGTTCGAAAATGGCTGGCGGATATGCGGCGCCGGCTATTGGCAACCTGGCAAGGCGCGTTCGCCTTATCTGCCGATCACGGCGGACGGCATCGTCGAGGCTTCGCGCGAAGCCCTCCGCGAAGGCGCGGCGGCGGTCCACTTGCACACGCGCGCGACCGACGACCAGGCGACACTCGCCATTCCCGGGCTGAACGCTCCGATCAGCATCGGCTCGCAGCGCAACCACATCGTGCTCGAAGACTACGACCACATCATGCCCGCGCTGCTCGACCTGGAGCCGTCCGCGATCCTGAATCTGTCGACGAGCGCGCGCGGCGACCGGCGCGCGTCGCAAAGCCCGCTGCGGCGTGCGCACCTGAAGCGCTACGGCCATGCGCAGCTCGCGCCCGACGTCGCGTCGTTCAGCCCCGGCCCCGTCGTATTCCAGGCGGGCGGCGGCTACGACAACCCGAACGCGTTCCTCGCCGATCAGCTCACCCATTTCGCGGACGTCGGCGTGCGGCCCGAGATCGAGGTGTTCAACCACACGATCGTCGAGAATTCGATCACGCTCTATCAATCGCCGCTCGTCAAAGCCGGTGTGCCAGTGCTGTTCATGCTCGTCGCCGCGGTCGATCAGCACCATCGCGACCCCGTCAGCGGCGACACGAGCGACGACTCGCTGATCGACGTGCCCACGCGCAAGGCGATTGCGAAGCTGCTGCAAGCGGGCACCGACGATGCGCACGAGAAGGCCGTCGAACTCGCCTCCACGCAACTGCGCCCGACCGTCGACAAGTTGCGCGACAACTTCCCGTCGTGCAAGATTTCGCTGCTGCTGCCGGGCCCGTTCCAGGCGATGCTCGTCGACGTGGCGATCGCGCTCGACCTCGACGGCATCCGCGTCGGCCTCGAAGACGCGCTGAACGTATTCGACACGCGCGTGCCGGGCGGCGTGCGCAAGGCGTGCGGAACGGGCGATCAGGTCCGTTGGCTACGGCTCGAGCTCGAGCGCCGCGGCATCGGCATCGTCGATGCCGAAACGCTGCGCGACGAGCTAGGCATGTCGCGTCCCGACGTCGCGCTGTTCCGGCAAGCGGAGGCGGCGCTCGCGCACTATCCGGCCGACGAGCGTCTCGTATCGGCGGACACGATCCTAGATGCGCTGCGGCCGATCGTCGACACGTATCGCAAGATCGAAGACCGGCTCGCGACCCACCTCGCGCGCTCGGCGTCGCTGCCGACCGATCCCGCCGCGCTCGCGGAGCACGTGTTCACGGCCGCGCGCAGCTTCGGCGTTACGATTCGTTCGTTCGTCGAAGAACTCGATCGCTATGAAGACCACGAATATCTGGTCGCCCGCTACATCCAGATCCCGCAGGCGTTGAATTTCGCGCGCGAGCTGCTCGTGCCGCGCGGCCATTCGATCGATGCGTACGACCGCGCGATCGAAGACTATGCGCGCCCCGGCAAGACCGTGACGCGCGACAACGCGAGCTACAGCGTGCGCATCGACCAGTTCAAGCCGCTGCCGCTGCGCTGCCTCGAATATCTGGTCGGGATTCCTTGCCGATACAACAGCGACTACAGCAACGTCGTCAATCTCGGCCTGCGCCAGAGCCCGCGCTACAGCGCGACGATGGCGCTGCTCTATCACGCGCTGCGCGAGCTCACGCTCGAACTGCGCGACCGCTCGAACGCATCGCACAAGGCGTGCGGCCCCGTCTGGACCATGCTCGAGACGTCGGCCGCAGCGAACGAGCCGCCCGTGCGTCGCGACATCACGCCGGACGATCTGCCGGCCGCGATCGACAGCGCCGACTGGGTCGTGCTGCCCAGCACGCCGACCACGAACTATCCGCTCGGCCTCAAGCTGTCGAACGGAATGGCACAGCTATTCCACGGCTTCGTCGCACAGATCGCCGCCGATCCCACGCTGCGCCCGCCCAAGCAGGCGCCTCGCGACACGCCGCTGCGCCTGCTCGCGATCACGCATTCGGGACGCCGCGACGACGGTGAAACGGTGATCGAAGCCAGCATGCTGCACAACCGCTTCGCGCTGAATGCGGATCCGGCCGGCAGCTACTTCAGCCAGGAATCGCAGTTGATCTACGAGCGCCTGATGCTGCCACGCCTCGTCGACAAGCCGGCCAAGCTCGCCTACACGGACCGGCAGCTCGTGCGCCGCGACGCGGCCGGATTCCCGCTGTATCAGGACGGCTCGCGCGCGCGGCGCATCAAGCCCGAGCAGATCGAACGGCTGCCGTTCCTCAAGTGCTTCGCGCACAGCTCCGGGATCGCGACCGCGCAGCAACTCGACGTGCAGACGTGTCGCGACGGCGAGCGTCTCGGCCTCACGAGCGACGAACTCCGGACGTTCTTCGATCGCGCGCTCTTCGTGTCGTTCGGCTCCGCTGCGGACATCCATCTGGATTGGCTCGGCACGTCGGTCGTCGACGTGACCGCCTTCAACGACGTGCGCAGCCTCGCCGGCACCACGAGCCGTCATTACGTGATTCAGCCCGGCGAACATGCGGACGTGCTGCAGCATTGCCTCGTGCACACGCAGCCCGCCGACTATCGCTACGATCACGCGACGCCGATCTGGCAGGAAGGCCCGCAGGGCAAAATCGTCGCACGGCTGACGGGCGTGTTCCTGCTCGACGACCACGCGCGACTCGACGACGGCCACTCGATTCGCCGTTACCTGGCCGCGAGCCCGTTGTGGCTTCGTCAGTGGATCGCGCGATTCCACGACGCGCCCGCCGACACCGGCGCGCATGCGATCTTGGGCGAACTGCAGTCGTCGATGATCGACTACCGGGCGAGCGCGAATCAGATGACGCGGCGAGCGCTCGCGTAAGCCGGGACGGCGCGCCGGCGGCGTCGTGCGCCGGCGCGCCGGTTCCCGCTGGCGCGAGGCGATGTCCGATCCCTTCGTCGCGGGACGAACGCAATTGCCAGCGAGGCGCGACGACGTTCGAATGACGAAGCGCGACGGCGACGATCCGCCTCGCGCGTCGAACGGGTGCGCGACGGGCGTCGCGCCTCATCTGCAACGCCCGCCACCCGCGGGCTCCTCGCTACCACGCCGCATCGGCAGGAGCGCGCGGGCGCCCTGCCTATGGCGCGCCCGTTCCAGCCGCATGTCGCTTTCCTTCTATGGCGGCGAATAATGATCAAGTCTACTGAAGGAGCCGCGCATCCCGCGCCGCGCCGGGCCGGGCCGCCTTCCGACCAGAGACGGCCATGCCAGCCCCCCGCGCCGCCCCTTCGAGCGCCGCGCGCGCCAGCGCCGCCGCCCGCCTCGAACGATTGCCGTTTTCCGGCTATCACAAGCTCATCTTCGTGATCATCGCGATTGCGTTCTTCTTCGATTCGGTCGACCTCGGCACGATGACCTTCGTGCTCGGCTCGATCAAGAAGGAATTCAGCCTGTCGATCGACGTCACGAATTTCACACCACATCCCTATCAAAATTTTACATTCAATGGCATAACGTTTTCCGCACCATCGTGATGCCAAATAAATGCTAATTTAGTCGAATTGATTTGCGCACCGATTGCCTCCTGATTAATCAAGGCCAAAGATGAACTTATAATCATTTTTGTTCACTTCGGGTGGCATACGATACCAATCGATTTCTGCGGGAATTTCCCAATGCCCATCGACTGACTTGCGTTCAAGCCGGTTGTATGTAACCTTCTTGGTCTTCGCATCAATTTCGAGACGTTGGCTCGCAAAGCCTTCACCGTACATGATGCTGATGTCCATTGGATGCCCATAAAATGCCTCGAATGCTGGTGCAAGCACACGCTCGTCAGAAGTATAGGCATTCACCCAAACGTCATTGCTTTTTTGCACGACGAGCGGAGTCGCCGATGTGCTCGACGGCAAATCAATTGACAGACTAACCTTGCATTCGCTGCATGCGCGGACCTGATTCACATCGTCGCGAACGAACAGCGTGCCCGGCACGCCAACGAACTCGACCTCTCCATTGATGTTCGGTGATTGGTCGAGTCGACCAAAATTAGCGGCAAGCGGATCGCCCGTGGTTGAGGCAAGCGGATCGAACACCATAATGTAATGCGTGTCCATGCGCTGCATGAGCCATTTCGATACGTCTGTTGACTTCTGCGAGGATGCATCAATAATGTAGGGATATTTGTCAAGCAATTCCGGAGTGATCTCGGCCGGCACGCGCACATCAGACTGTGGAGCGAACCGTCTCATTGAATAATGAAGCATTTCACGCAGGATCGTGAGGTGCCAGTCGCCTTTTCGCGTCGACCAATTATCCGCAAGATCATCGACGATTAATAGCGTTCTCGGCATAGATGCCTCCGTGCTAGACCGTAAACGTTGGATAAATTCTTTGGCCAGTCTCGCTTTCGTGTCGTCCCAATGCTCGGTTGGAATCAGCATTGATCCTTCGAACGGTTCGTTCCAGCCATAGATGAAAACCAGAGAAGGATCGGTGGCCTTCGACAGCCAGCCCATTTCCTCGACATACCGCTTGTCGAGACGCACGACACGTTGCAACCCGTCTCGCTTCTGGACGCCGAGATTGTCGAATCCGAAGTTCCACGTCACCGAGTCATGTCCGTATTGGCTTTGTGGAGTATCGAGCACGAACTGGAACGGAACAAAGGAATCGCGATGATGCTGGAACAGATGTTGCTCAAAAATTGAATTTGCGGAGGTCCAATAAAAAGTTGTGTGCACCCCCGCCATTTTAGATGTGGATGCCTCAAGCCGATTCGCAAATCCATCCCATGCCTCTGGGTTGGGATTTGAATCATCAAACCCGTAGCCAAAAACAAAAATTACTTGCCGCCCCTTCTTGTCATGCGCCAGCAAGTCGCTAGGAACATGATCAAAGAAAGACCTAAGATCTCCTGACATGAGATCTGCAGTGGTTATATCAGGCTTAATTGAATTAGCATTTGAGAGAATCGGCAATGCTGGTCGCTGCGCGATGTCTCGCGCCTTAGCGCAGATCTCCCAATCATAGAAGGGCGCAATCTTGAGGCCACTACGGCGTAGCGCGCGAATCGCCTCTTGACCGGGATATGTTGGCTCCCCGGCGGCTTGAATATTATATTCCCATGCGATTGCATCGATGCCAAGCGAGCGGATGTATTGGAATTGCTTGTAGTAAAAATCCTCAGATGATCGATCGGACTCGTTGATATCAATCTTTGACCAATCGATATGATCGACAAAATTTGATTCGTTCCATACATCTGATTTGAACCAATCGAAAAAATGTACAAATACGGGTAAAAATGATAGCTCAGGGCCGGGAGGAAGGATTGTCAGCGCCGGCAGACTCGGTTGGGGTATAGATGGTGCTGTGGTGACGGTAGTGACATATGCGGGTGGAGATGAGTCAGAACTATCGCCGCCACCGCAGCCGCTACATGACATCACAAACATTCCGATGAATGATGTAATTAGACCCTTTGCCATGAGTTCGCCCAATTTATTTTTATTCCAGCGCGAAATGATGTGGATTTGTCCCCATGCATCCGGACTCCACCTCACACTTGAGTTGATGATTCGGTCCTGCGCCGGAACTCGCGTGGCGAGCGATATTTCAGCGCGCTATGAGGATGCTGCTCGTTGTAATGCTCGAAGGCGATGGCGAAATTGCGGAGGTATCCGGAATTCCGTGTGTGAGGCGGGTTAAGAGGTTGCTGAAGTACCGCCTGCCCAGTCCTCGGTCGAGGCCCCCGAGGTATTGATATAAGGACCTCATCCAGATTCCTGGAGATCATGCGCGGTGCCGACACGTTCACCGAAAGCCTGTTCACGGTTCGCAAGCTGGACGATTTCGTTCCGGCCTCGCACCCGTTGCGTGCAATCCGCACGATGGCCAACGAAGCACTGGCGAAGATAGATCGACTGTTCGCCGGGATGTACGAGGCTGAGATCAAAGGCGGCCGAGCATCGCGCCGGAGAAACTGCCGCGAGCGCAGCTAATCCAGGTGCTCTACAGCATCCGCTCGGAGCGCCAGTTCATGGAGCAGGTGCAGCACAACCCACTGTTTCTCTGGTTCATCGGCTTGGCGACGCACGACGCGGTATGGGTACCCACGGTGTTCACGAAGAATCGCGAGCGGCTGATCAAGCACGACGCGGCGGTCGCATTCTTCAACGAGGTGCCGGCCGTTGCCCAGCAGAAGGACCTGCTCTCGGGCGAGCATTTCAGCGTAGACGGCACGCTCGTCCAGGCGTGGGCGGGGCCCCACAAGAGCTTTGTGCGCAAGGATGGTGGCGATGATGACGGCCGCAGCGGGGGGCGACTTCAAAGGCCAGAAGCGCAGCAACGAAACGCGCAAGTCCAAGATCGATCCCGATGCGCGGCTGTACCGCAAGGGCAATACCGCGAACGAGCTGCGCTACCTGGGCCATGCGTTGAGCGACAACCGCCACGGACTGGTAGTCAATGCGCGGGTCAGTCGTGCCGACGGCTATGCCGAGCGGGACGCGGCCGAAATGATGATCAGCGATGCGCGCCAGGCAGCAGACGACGAGCAAGCCGCAATCACCCGCTACGACGCCCAGGAGTTCATCGAGGCCTGTGAGCGAATGAAAGTCGTGCCGCATGTCGCGCAAAACAAGTCGAACCGGCGCTCGGCGGTGGCCGATGCGATTGCGGGCAGCATCGGCTACGCGATCTCGCAGCAAAAGCGCAAGCTGATCGAACAAAGCTCCGGCTGGATCAAGACGGTCGGACGCATGCGCCAAGTGATAGTGCTAGGACTGAAGAGAGTCGACCAGATGTTCGTCTTGAACATTGCCGCCTATGACCTCGTGCGCATACGCTCGCTGGGAGCAGTCCGTCCAACGCCGGCGTAACCGGCGGCAATCGACCGGGAAGCGGGCCTGAAGCGGTGAAAAACCGCTCGAAAGGCGAAAAAATCCCGCATGTCGATAAGCTTGCCGCCCGGGCGCCGCATTGACGGGGTGGCTTGATCGCGGACGGGCGGTACTTCAGCAACCTGTTAAGACGCAGAGTCCGATGTTGAATTGCTCCGGGTAAAACAGCGCGAACTGGGTCATCGCGCTCTTCCAATCGTGCCGTGAGCCGGTCCATTTGGCAACGACGTTGCGCAGCGCCAGCCAGGTCAGCTTGAGCGCAGCCTCATCCGACGGGAAGTGGCCGCCCGCCTTGATGATCTTGCGCAGTTGCATGTGCCGCAACTCGATGGCGTTGGTCGTATATGCAATTTTTCGGATATCCGGCGCGAAGGCGAAGAACGGAATGACCTGCTCCCAGGCCCGTCGAGCATCACGGCCGGCTCGCCGAGGCCGAGCGCGTGCTCGCGCACGTCGAGACGAAAGTGATGCAGTCCGCGCGCGTCTCGAGCCTGCCGGCACCATCGCGACTCGCGGAGCCTGTCGCCGTGCACGGCCGAGGTGCATTCCGTGAAATCTGGAGCGCCGCTTACCGTCGCCGCACGACGATGGTGTCGCTGCTGTGGTTCTTCGCGCTGCTCGGATTCTACGGCCTCACGTCGTGGCTCGGCGCACTGCTGCAGCAGGCCGGCTTCGCCGTCACGCAATCGGTGTTCTATACGGCGCTGATCTCGCTCGGCGGCATCCCCGGCGTCTTGTGCGCCGCTTGGCTCGTCGAGCGCTGGGGACGCAAGCCGACGTGCATCGCTTCGCTCGTCGGCGGCGGCGCAATGGCTTGCGCATACGGCCAAGCGCGCTGTTCGGCGGCAGCGTGACGCTACTCGTCCGCACAGGGCTCGCAATGCAGTTCTTCCTGTTCGGGATGTGGGCGGTGCTCTATACGTACACGCCGGAGCTGTACGGCACGGGTGCGCACGCGACGGGCTCGGGTTTCGCATCGGCGATCGGGCGGGTCGGCTCGCTGATCGGACCGTATGTGGTCGGCATCGTGCTGCCGATCTTCGGGCAAGGCGGCGTGTTCACGCTCGGTGCGCTGTCGTTCGTCGTCGCGGCGCTTACGGTCGGCACGCTGGGGATCGAGACGAAAGGCATGGCGCTCGAGGCGCTCGCATCGACAGATGGCGCAAGCGACACCACACGCGATCCCGCCCGCGCGGCGGCGAACTGATCGGCAGACGCAGTCGCGGCGAACGGCGCGAACGTGACCGCAGGCCGCTACGGCGTGGCGCGCGCCGAACGGGTTCCATCCGCGTATCGCTTCCGATATTCGGCCGGCGTGACGCCCACGTGCTCGACGAATGCGCGTCGCAGCGAGATTCGGTTCGCAGCAACGCCCGCCAGCGACACGGACGGCGGAGCGCCACGCTACAGCGTTCAGCCACGCCGCGTCTCAAGGACCGTTTCAATCTCGCGTTCCGTCGGCAAACGCTCGGCGAGATCGCGCGGGAAGCGCGCTAGCAGCCCCGCGTCCATTTGCCCCGGCAATTGCGACTCACCTCTCGCTCATTGTGCGGCGAGCCGGCTGTCGTCGGAAAACGTCGGCATGCCAACTTGCATGACCGACGTGCACGGCGCGCTTCGCTCGACATGCGCCTGCCGCGCATCGTACGTTCACGGCTTTCGTCAGTCGGGCGCGCGCTCGTGCGCCCAGCGCCCTTCGATGCCGATCTCGGTCTTGACCGAGTTCGCGAGATAGCACGCGTCGTGTGCCGCGTGATGCAGCGCGTCGACGTCTTCGTGCGTCGGCACGCGCTCGCCGCCGAACGTGACGTGCGGCTTCAGCACGACGCGCGTCATCACTTCCTTGCCTTCGGCGTTCTTTTCCATCGTGGCTTCGGCCACGTCGCGATAGCCCGTCACCACGAACTTCTTCTGCGCGGTGAGCGACAGGAACCACAGCATGTGGCAGCTCGACAATGCCGCGACGAACGCCTCCTCCGGATCGACCGCCGCCGGATCGGAAAACGGCACGCGCACCACGTGCGGTGAGCTCGACGCAGGCACGCGGACACCGCCGTCGAAACGCCACTCGTGCTTCCTGCTGTAGCGATTGTCCGTGAACGCCTCGCCTTCCTGCTTCTGCCACGCCACTTCGGCCGTGTAGGTCGACATCACTTCTCCTTGAGTCAGCGCTGGGATTCCCGTTCGTCAGATCGGCGTCAACACCGGCTGCCCCGCGAAGTGACACGCCGCGTTGTCGAGGAACTGCCGCACCGAGCGGTCGAACGCCTCCGGCGACCAGCCGCCCAAGTGCGGCGTCAGCACGACGTTGTCGAGACCGATCAGCGCGCTCGGCGGCTCAGGCTCGCCTTCATAGACGTCGAGCCCTGCGCCGGCAATGCGGCCCGCACACAATGCGTCGGCAAGCGCCGCCGTGTCGACGACGCTGCCGCGCGACACGTTGACGAGAAAACCGTGCTCGCCGAGCGCACCGAGAATGCGCGCGTCGATCAGATGCCGCGTCGCCGCGCCGCCCGGCGTCGCGACGACGAGAAAATCCGCCCAGCGCGCGAGCGCTTCGAGGTCGGCGAAATAGCGGTACGCGACGCCTTCGCGCGGCGCGCGGTTGTGATAGCCGATCTCGAGATCGAAGCCCGCCGCGCGGCGCGCGACTTTCTGGCCGATGTTGCCGAGGCCGACAACCCCGAGCTTCTTGCCGGAAACGTTCGGTTGCATCGGCAGCGCGTCGCGCCACACGCCCGCACGGCATGCCGCATCGAGCTTCACGACGCCGCGCACCGCCGCGAGCAGCAGCGCGAATGCGTGATCGGCGACACAGTCGTCGTTGGTGCCTGCGCCGTTGACGACGACGATCCCGCGCGAGCGCGCGTCGGCGACCGCGACGTTCTCGTAGCCGGCGCCGAGCGCACCGACGAACTCGAGGTTCGGCAGGCGCGCGATCTCGTCGGCGAGCAGACCGGTAGTGCCGTTCGTCAGCACGGCGCGCACGGCGGTGCCGCGTTCCGTTATCGCGTGGCTGCGCTCGCCGGGGTCGGGCGCGTAGATGACGGCGAATGCGTCGGCAAGTTGCGCGTGCGCATGATCGCGCAGCGGGATCAGCACGAGTAGCTGGGGCTTCATGGCGGGCTTCGGCGGAGGGAAAGTTGAAGCAAGTGTAACAATGGAACGCGCGATGCCGACGGGAAGCCCTGTTCGGAGAGAGGGCTCGGCGGGATCGTATGAATGCGCCGGCTGCACGCAGCGTGGCGCGGCTTGGTGCAACGCGGTCGCTCGCCCGCTCGGCGCGACCTTCGCGCACACCCGCTGTCTCGACGTTCCGCTCGAAGGCGCGGGCGACAATCAGACCGGGCTGTGGGAATGCTCGCCGGGACGCTTCGAGCGGCAACTCGCGAACGCCGAAGCGATGCACATCCTGTCGGGCGCGTGCACGCTCACGCCTGCAGGCGGCCAGCCGATCGAGAACCGTGCGGGCGACACGCTGTTCTTCCCCGCCGATACCGTCGGCGTATGGCAGATCCGCGAGACGCTACGCATGGTCTACGTCGCGATGGCGTGACCGGCTCGGCCCGTGGACGAGCGCAGCGTCACGCGTCCTCGGGCGGATGCGCTTCGAGCCACGCGACGATTTGCTGCTCGGCTTGCAGCGGCGTCACGGTTTCGCCCACCGCGAGCACTTCATATTTGTAAGGATCGGAGCCGTCGAGGTTATCCGGCTCCGGCTGCGAAATCGTCCAGCGCCAGTCGATCCGATCGGCGATCGGCGACGGCGCGCCCTCGATGCTGCAGCGGCATCCGTCGATTTCCGCGACAAACCCGGTGGCGGTCGGTTCAAAACTCGCAAACACGGCGACTCCCGTCGATGTACGCCGCAACGCGGCAGGGTGGCGAGTATCTCACGACCGCGCCGCCCGCCCTGACGCGTCAGGCCCGTTACACATTGTCACGCATCGTTGCAACGACACGAGGCTATCCGCGATTCGCCGGTCAACCGGTTGCCCGGCCCGGGAGTTATTGACAGTACTGGCGCATGCTTCCGCGTCAGAACTGCCCGCGTGTCGCAACGCGAGCACGCACGGTCACGCAAGCGCATACGCGCCAACCCGGATAGTCAGGAGTAGCAATGAAAAAGACCGCCATTCTCTCGGCACTCGCCGCCGGCTTGTGCATCTCGATCAGCAGCTTTGCACAAGCGCCGGCAAGCGCGCCCGCCGGCACGACCGGTCTTTGCAAAGACGGCTCGTTCTATTCCGGCGCATCGAAGAAAGGAGCATGCTCGGGCCACAAGGGCTTGAAGTCCTGGTACGGCGCATCGAAGGCCGCGGCAGCAAGCGGCACGCCGATGGCTGCCGCGCCCGTCGCGACGGCATCGGGCGCGGTTGCCGCGTCGGGTGTGGCGGCAGCGAAAAGTTCGGCGCCGGCCGGCGCTCCGGGCCAAGTGTGGGTGAATACCGGGACAAAGGTCTATCACTGCCCGAGCGACACGCACTACGGCAAGACCAAGCAAGGAGCCTACATGTCGGAATCCGAGGCGAAGGCGAAGGGCTTCCGCCCGTCGCACGGCAAGACCTGCTCGTAACGTCGCCCGGCATCATCGCGCGACGAAATCCAGCGTGGTCTTTTATGCGCCCGCCCGGGTGTCAGCGGGAGCCTTTCCGCGGGCGCCCGGCGCGCGGCGTTGGATTCGACGCATCGTGAATCGACGCGGATCGCGCAAGTCGATGTGCGTCGCCAGGCAACATCGCGATGCAAACCGTATCGCATTCCGCCGGTCCGCTCGCCCGCGCGTCGCGCACTCTTGCGCGACGCGTCAGCATTCAGCCCCGCGTATCGATCCAGTTGCGCGCCCAGCGGCTCGAGTAACGAACCGCTTCTTCCTCGGTGGAAAAATAGTCGAGCGCATAGAAGCGATAAAGCGTCTCGTCAGCGTGTGCCTGCGATTTTTCGAGCAACAGGTTGGATGAAAAATAGCCGTCGGACAGACGGTGCGCGAAAGATTGAACCGCGTAACCGCGGTAAGTCATGGAAGTCATTTGCATTTGTAATTTTCGTAGTCGAACGCGAATTCCGCCGATCTCTGGCGGTACGATTTCGTTCGCGGAGAAGTGCGCACGCAGGCAAGTGAGCGAGCGTCGCCTTGAGAGGGGAGATCGATGCGCGACCGGCTTCGTGAAATCCGGCCCATAGGCCCGATGCGCGTTTGCGGCATCGGGCGTATAAAGCGTTACAGCTTACAGCGCCTTGATGTTGGCTGCCTGAAGGCCCTTCGGGCCTCGCTTCGTCTCGAAGCTCACCTTCTGGTTCTCGGCCAGCGTCTTGAACCCTTCGCCCCTGATTTCGGAGAAGTGCGCGAACAGGTCGTCGCCCCCCGAATCCGGCGAAATGAAGCCAAAACCCTTGCTGTCGTTGAACCACTTGACGGTACCGGTATCCATAAGAATCCCTAAAAAAAGTTGATACGTCCCTGCCCCACTGCAGGTATGGGGAAGCATCAAGGAGGGAGAGGACAACGAATTCCGCGCGAGTGGCGGCAAAGTGATGAACAGCAATCGGACTTCTTGAGGGCTTCTGCCGCGACAATACGCGGTACGATGCACTCGGTCAAGCCATTTCTGAAAATAATCGGAACGCGCGCTTTCGATGCATCCCCGCGCCGCCCGCTAACGCGCGGCGCTCGCGTCGAGCGCGTCGAGCGCATCAAGGCATCGCCGCGCGATTCGGCCCGTCGCCAAAAATGAATCGTGCGTCACGTTGATTCACGTGTATAGTGGCACCGTCGTATCTTCGGGCTTCCGTGCTCCAGATACGCCACACCTGACTGCATCGCGTGCGTTCGGCTTCGATGCCATCGCGCGCCCGCGGTCGCCGCGTCGCTCCGCGACGCGTGCCAATGCACACGCTGCACTCGACATGCAGCAGCCCGTGTCGGCCGACATCGCCGCCACGCTGCGTTCCACGCGTCAACCAGCCGACGACTTCGCCGACGGAAGGAAGCAAGCGCATCCGTCGTTGCCCCTCCCCAAGGCCTACGCGCTACCGGCGAGCCGCGAATGCGCGTGATCGCGCCGACGTCCCATCGCCCAGGCCCCAACCAAGGACCAATTTGACCACGATCATCCTCAATCCCAACGAACCGGTAGAAGTCGCCCTGCGGCGCTTCCGTCGCACGATCGAAAGAACCGGCCTGATCAAGGAGCTTCGCGCGCGGACGAGCTATGAAAAGCCCACCACCGAGCGCAAGCGGAAGAAGGCTTCCGCCGTCGCGAGATTGCGCAAGCAAATTCGCCGATCGATGCCGCCGAAAAAGATGTATTGAACATCGGCGTCCGGGCCAGGCCGGCGCGGGCGCGCCGCCAGGCGCGTCACGTTCGAAGTGCGTCCATTTCGCGCGCGGGCCGGGCTACCGACGTCGCCGCGACGCCATCTCGCAACGGCCTCGGACCCTGGCGATATCGTTCGCATACCTGCGATCGCGTCACGCCACTCATGCGCTGTTCGATGCGACGGTCCGACCGTCTCCCGATCGCCGCTGGCGACACCTCGCCATTGCCGCAACAGACGAGCGGCGCGAGATGACTTCCGCCACGCTCCGCACGCGCTCAGATGCTCAGATGGTCGATGAGCAAACTGCCGACCGCTCATCGCCCCACCGGTCATGCACGACGGCGCGCATCGCATGCCGCATTCGACGTGCGCGCCCAATGCGCCTCCACCATCTGCAATGCTCGACGCGCACACGTGTCGGCGCCGCTGCCTCGATTTCCGCCAAGACCACGCGCTGGCGCCACATTGGTCATTAGCCGCGCTCGCGCCATCCCGCGGCACAACCGCGTGAATGCCGCCAGTCCCGAGCGGCGCCACTCATCATGCGCCCCCGCATTCCGACGATGCCATCCGGTGGTCAGTCGAATCCGCTCGCACGAGCGGCAATTCGAGGAGATCGCGCCCGGATCGGGCACGAACAGGACCGCGCGCGACGGTTGCAAATAATTGGTCGACATTTCCGCCAGAGAGCGGATCATGGTTGAATCGTATAGGGCGCGCACCCACACCCTGCGCATCATGACTGCTTCGGCGCGGCAATCCGAATTTGCCCAAGCGGCACCGACACCGCGCTCACCCGATCCAAGCCTTCGAGCTGACCGATGAGTCCCCCCTTTACGATCGACGGCGATGCGTAGCGCATCAGCCGCAGACGACGTTGCGTTCACGCCCAGCCGCTCGAACGACCGACTCAAAGAGGGCCGAGCGATGTCTCGGCAGTTGTGATGAATTGAGATGACGTACTGAATCTGGTGTACCAGAATGAAATCGGTCAAGCCGACAGCAAGCGCCTGGACGATACCGACATCAATCTGGCATGCAACCAGCGCGAATTTCTGATGTTCGCTGCGCTGCGCGAGCTATTGCGTGCGAACGGGTACTCGGAATTCGAGGCGGACGAGATGGCGAGCGATGTGATGTGCCAACTCAGATGAGCGCATGCGCGTTCCCCGAAACCCACGGCTCGCGCGCCATGTGCCGACGCGATCGACGCCGCGCTCGAAACCGCTTTCGGGATCGAGGCCAATTGAAAACCACGCCGCGCCCGGGTGGCGATCCTGAGCCGGATCGCCACCCGGGCGCCTCCGACAAACGCCGACCACCCGACCGCCATCATGAAGAATCGACTCGATAAAACGTTCGAACGCACGCCCAGCCGCTTCGAAACGTCGCAACACGATCGTTTGCGCACGCTGAAACTTGCAGACGAAGCACGCGCGCTGCAACGGGACAAAGAGTATCGCCTGATCGATCCGTCGGCGGATAAATGGCGCTACAAGCCGTGAGCCGCGCGTTCCTTCAAACGGAATATCCGTCGGATGCCTGAAGAAATTCCGGCTTGCGAGACGATGCGTCAAGCCGCCCGCACGCCGTGGTGTCGCGCGACCGTGTCGCCCCACGTCAGATAATCCACCCTCGTCCAATCCAGCTCGACGCCCACCCGCTTCGTTCCCGGCCGAATCTTCGGCTTGTGCGCGGCGATCGTCAGCGTCTCCAGCGCCGGCCATTCCCGAAACGACAGCACCGCAATCTCCGCGACAAGGGTTTCCAGCAACCTCGTATGCGGCTTCGCCGCGAGGTACGCCGCGATTGTCGCGCAGTATCCGTCGTAATCGATCCAACCGCCTTCCTCGCTAGGCTCGCATCGGTAGCCGAGCCGCGCATCGATCACGATCGGCTGCGGCGCGTCATGCTCGTGCGGATGAATGCCGATGCGCGCCGGCACCTCCAGTCCGTCGACGAAAATGCTCCAGCCGCGCCCGCTCAGGCGCGCCGCATCGAGCGAGACGAACGGTTCGTCGACGGGCTTCATCAGACGAGCGGCGCCGCCGCGTCGAGCATGATGCGGCTGAAGTAATCGGCGAAGCTGCGGCGCACGACGATGTCGAACGTATCGCCGCCCATCGGCACGAGCGCGATCGACGCCTTGAAGTAATGGCTCTGCGCGCACTGTCCGACGCCGAACATACGCGGATGCAGATCGAGCGGGCAGCCGCGCGCGAGCACGTCGCGCGCGCGTTCGCCGCTCACTTCGACGACCGTGTAGCCGCTGCCGACGTCGACGGCCGCCGCATACATCCCCTGCACCGCCTCCGCGAGCTTCGCTTGGAGCGCGCCCGCCGCGACCGCGCCGTTCGAGCGCACGAGCCATTCGTCGGGGCCGAGCCACAGCACGTCGCAGTCCGCGCTGCGCGCGACCGTGTTCGGCTTCACGGGAGGCCGGCAGCCGACCGCCTGCTCGAATGCGCGCACGAACGCGGGATCGTTCGGCTCGCCGCGCACGTTCACGAGATCGAGGAACGGCCGCTCGCGAAACCGGAATTTCTTCGATGCGCGCGCGTCGTGCGCCTTCAACGCGTCGCCCGCGCCGACGAGTGGCGATTCGAGCCGTGCGCCGTCCTGTGCGTGCGCCGCCACCGAGGCTTCATTTCTCGTTTCATTCCACATGCTGACGTACCCCTTCGGTGTCGTAGAAAACCGGGCTCGAAATCGTCGCGACCACGCGCCGGCCGTTTGCGAGCGAGATCGCGACGCGCTCGCCCATCCGGGACAATCCGCCCTTCACGACCGCGAGTGCGATCGAGCGCTTCAGGATCGGGCTGTAATAGCTCGATGTCACGTGGCCGAGCATCGCGGTCGTGCCGTCCGTGCGCGCGGCCGCATCGGCCTCGACGATCTGGCCGCCTTCTGGCAGCACGTATTGCGCGTCTTCGGTCAGCAAGCCGACGAACTGCTTGCGCCCGCTCTTCGCGGTATCGGAGCGCGTGAGCGACCGGCGGCCTAGGAAGTCCTTCGACTTCGCGACGAGCCCGCCCATCCCGAGATCGAACGGCGTGATCGATCCGTCGGTATCCTGACCGACGATGATGTAGCCCTTCTCCGCGCGCAGCACGTGCATCGTCTCGGTGCCGTACGGCGTGATGGCGAACTCCGCGCCCGCTTCCATCAGCGCCTCCCATACCGCGCGGCCCGCGTTCGCCGGCACGTTCACTTCATACGCGAGTTCGCCCGAGAAGCTGATCCGCATTACGCGCGCCTTCACGCCGGCGACCGTTCCGTCGCGATAGCTCATGAACGGGAACGCGTCGTTCGCGAAGTCGATGTCCTTGCATACCTTCTGCACGACCTTGCGGCTCTTCGGGCCGACCACCGCGAACGTCGCCCAGTGATCGGTGACGGACGCAAGGCGCACCTTCATGTCGGGCCACTCGGTCTGCAGCCAGCGCTCGAGCCACGTCAGCACGCGCGCGGCGCCGCCCGTCGTCGTCGTCATCATGAAGTGCTGGTCGCCGAGGCGCACGGTCACACCGTCGTCGAACACCATCCCGTTCTCGTCGAGCATCAGCCCGTAGCGGCATTTGCCGACTTCGAGCTTGTTCCACGGATTCGTGTAGACCCAGTTCAGCAGCTTCACCGCATCCGGGCCCTGGATGTCGATCTTGCCGAGCGTCGATGCATCGAGCATGCCGACGCCGCTTCGCACCGCGAGGCACTCGCGCGCAACAGCCGCGTGCAGGTCCTCGCCCTTCTTCGGGAAATACCACGGCCGCTTCCAGTTGCCGACGTCCTCGAACATCGCGCCGTGCTCGACGTGCCATTCGTGGACGCAGGTCTTGCGGACCGGATCGAGAAAGTCGCCGAGCTCGCGGCCCGCGAACGCGCCGAACGATACGGGCGTGTAGTTCGGGCGGAACGTCGTCGTGCCCGTCTCGGGGATCGACTTGCCGAGCGCCTGCGCGAGGATCGCCATCCCGTTGATGTTGCCGAGCTTGCCCTGGTCGGTGCCGAACCCCATCGCCGTATAGCGCTTCACGTGCTCGACCGACTCGAAGCCCTCGCGCGCGGCAAGCAGGATGTCGGCCGCGCCGACGTCGTTCTGGAAATCGACGAACTGCTTCGGACCGCGAACCGCCGCGTCGGCGCCGCTCGCGAGCCACAACGGCAGCAGCGCGTCCTCGACCGCCTCGGCGACCTTCGGCACCGGCGGCCGTTCGGCCGCGTGGCCCGACGACTTCGCTGCGGCGACGCCCGCGTCGACGGCGAGCCGCAGCGCGCGCGACAGGTCGAACTCGCCCGCCGCCGCGCCGACGCTCGCTTCCGGCTGTACCGGCTTGCCCGGCACGAAACACACCTTGTCGTCGTTCCAGTGCGCCTTGCCGCCCGATTGCGCGAACAGGTGCAGCACCGGGCTGAAGCCGCCCGACATCGCGACGAGATCGCACGGCAGCGTCGCGATCTTGCCGCCTGCCTTGCCGTTTGCATACGACGCGACGTCGACCGATGCGACGCGCAGCTTGCCCGTCGCGGCCGACACGACCGCGCCGCTCATCACCGCGATGCCGTTGCGCTTCGCGACCGCGGGCAGCGCGCCGCGCGTCGACGCGCGCGCGTCGACGACCGTCACCTTTGCGCCGCATGCCTTCAGATCGAGCGCGCATTGATAGCCGCGATCGTTGTTCGTCGCGACGACCGCGACGCGCCCCGGCAGCACGCCATAGCGATGGACATAGGTCGACACGGCCGACGCGGTCATCACGCCGGGCAGGTCGTTGTTGCCGAAAACGAGCGGACGCTCGTGCGCGCCCGTCGCGAGGATCACGCGCTTCGCGCGGACCTTCCACATCAGCTCGCGCGTACCCTTGCGCATCGACACCGGCAGATGATCGGTCAGCCGCTGCACGACGGTCACGAGGTTGTGATCCTGATAGCCGAACGCGGTGCTGCGCGTGAGGATCTTCACGTCGGGCAGCTTCGCGAGCTCGGCTTCGATCTTCTCGACCCATTGCAGCGCGGGCTTGCCGTCGATCTCCGCGCGGCACGCGAGCAGGCTGCCGCCGAGCTCGCGCTGATCGTCGACGAGGATCACGCGCGCGCCGTTCACGGCCGCCGCATGCGCGGCCGCGAGCCCCGTCGGGCCGCCGCCGACGACGAGCACGTCGCAGTGCGCGTAGCACTTGTCGTAGCGGTCGGCGTCGAGCGTGTCGGGCGCCTTGCCGAGGCCTGCCGCGTCACGAATCTTCTCTTCGTATGTCGGCCACATCTTGCGCGGCCACATGAACGTCTTGTAGTAGAAGCCCGCGGGCAGAAAGCGCGAGAACTTCTGCATGACCGCCATCCGGTCGTGCTCGAGCGACGGCTGCGCGTTCACGCTCGTCGCGATGAGTCCCTGATACAGCTCGATCTCCGTCGCGCGCGCGTTCGGCACCGTGTACGCGCCGGTTTCGAGCTGCACGACGGCGTTCGGCTCGTCGACGCTCGCCGTCACGATCCCGCGCGGCCGGTGATACTTGAAGCTGCGCGCGACGAAGTGCACGCCGTTCGCGAGCAGCGCCGACGCCAGCGTGTCGCCCTGGAAGCCCTGATACGTGCGGCCGTTGAACGTGAAGGTCAGCGGCTGTGCGCGGTTGATGCGCCCGCCTGCGCCGAGTCGGTCTTTCTGGCTCATTTGCTCGTGTCCTCTGCTGCGGTGGCGGCCGGCTTGCCGTCGGCGGCACCGCCGAACGTGCCGTAGCCCTGGATTTCGTAAGTGACGGTATCGCGCTGCGCCATGAACCAGCGGCGGCAGCCCTGCGTGTGCAGCCATTGCTCGCGATGCGCGCCGCGCGGGTTCTTGCGCATGAACAGGTAATCGCCCCATTCGCGGTCGGACAGCGTGTCCGTATCGAGCGGGCGCGCGATGTCGGCTTCGCCGCCGCAGCTGAATTCGGATTCGGCGCGCGGACCGCACCATGGACATTCGATCAGCAACATGTTTCGTTCTCCTCTGTCGACCAGAGTTAGCGCTTTAGCGCTTACTCTGGTCCCATGCCTTGCGGTCGACCAGAGTTAGCGCTTTAGCGCTTACTCGGGTCCATGCACGTCAGTGCGCGGTGGTTCGGTCAGTGCGCGACGGCGGCCGCGCCGTGCTCGTCGATCAGGTGACCGCTGTAGAAGCGATCGAGCGCGAACGGTGCGTTCAGCGGATGCGGCTCGTCGCGCGCGATCGTGTGCGCGAACACCCAGCCCGAGCCCGGCGTCGCCTTGAAACCGCCCGTGCCCCAGCCGCAGTTGAAATACAGGCCCTTCACGTCGGTCTTGCTGATGATCGGGCACGCGTCCGGCGACACGTCGACGATCCCGCCCCACTGGCGGTTCATCCGCACGCGCGAGAACACCGGGAACATCTCGACGATCGCCTCGAGCGTGCCTTCGATGATCTGGAAGCTGCCGCGCTGGCCGAAGCCCGTGTACTGATCGATGCCCGCGCCGATCACGAGGTCGCCCTTGTCGGACTGGCTGATGTACGCGTGCACCGCGTTCGACATCACGACCGTGTTGACAACGGGCTTGATCGGCTCCGACACGAGCGCCTGCAGCGGGTGGCTTTCGAGCGGCAGCCGCACGCCCGCCATGTCGGCAAGCGTCGTCGTGTTGCCCGCGGCGACGACAGCGACCTTCTTCGCCTTGATGAAGCCCTTCACCGTGTCGACGCCGACCACCGCGCCGCCTTCGCGGCGAATGCCCGTCACTTGGCAGTTCTGGACGATGTCGACGCCCGCGCGGTCCGCGCCGCGCGCGAAGCCCCAGGCCACCGCATCGTGGCGCGCGACGCCGCCGCGCCGCTGGATCGACGCGCCCAGCACCGGATAGCGGCTGTTCAGGTTGATCGTCGGCTCGATCTCCTTGATCTGCGCGGGCGTCAAGAACTCGGCGTCGACGCCGTTCAGGCGGTTCGCGTTCACGCGCCGCTCGGTGTCGCGCACGTCCTGCAGCGTATGCGCAAGGTTCATCACGCCGCGCTGGCTGAACATCACGTTGTAGTTCAGGTCCTGCGACAGGCCCTCCCACAGCTTCATCGCCTTTTCGTAGAGCGCGGCGGATTCGTCCCACAGGTAATTCGAGCGGACGATCGTCGTGTTGCGCGCGGTGTTGCCGCCGCCGATCCAGCCCTTCTCGAGCACCGCGACGTTCGTCACGCCGTGCTCCTTCGCGAGGTAATACGCGGTGGCGAGGCCGTGCCCGCCGCCGCCGACGATCACGACGTCGTACTCGCGCTTCGGCTCCGGGCTCTTCCACTGCTTTTCCCAGTTCTCGTGATACGACAGGCCGTTGCGGAACAGGCTGAATATCGAGTAGCGGCTCATGTTGATGGACCCTTCGTTAGCATTCGATAACGTTCACGGCGAGTCCGCCGCGCGACGTTTCCTTATATTTCGTCTTCATGTCAGCGCCCGTCTCGCGCATCGTCTTGATGACGGAATCGAGCGACACGTAGTGCTGGCCGTCGCCCTTCAACGCGATCCGCGACGCGTTGAGCGCCTTGATCGCGCCCATCGCGTTGCGCTCGATGCACGGGATCTGCACGAGGCCGCCGACGGGATCGCACGTCATCCCGAGGTTGTGCTCCATGCCGATCTCGGCTGCGTTCTCGACCTGGCCGGGCGTGCCGCCCATCACCGCCGCGAGCGCGGCCGCGGCCATCGAGCACGCGACGCCGACCTCGCCCTGACAGCCGACTTCCGCGCCGGAGATCGACGCGGTTTCCTTGTAGATGATCCCGATCGCGGCGGCCGTCAGCAGGAAATCGACGATCCCCTGCTCGTTCGAGCCGGGCACGAACTTCACGTAGTAATGGAGGATGGCCGGAATCACGCCCGCCGCGCCGTTCGTCGGCGCGGTGACGACGCGCCCGCCCGCCGCGTTCTCCTCGTTGACCGCCATCGCGTACAGGTTCACCCAGTCGAGCATCGACAGCGGATCGCGCAGCGACTCCTCCGAGCGGTTACGCAACCGCGCATTGAGCTCGGCCGCGCGGCGCTTCACGCGCATCGGGCCCGGCAGCTCGCCGTCGACCTTGCAGCCGCGCTCGACGCAGGCGGCCATCGTCCGCCAGATCGCGAGCAGGCCCGCGCGCACCTCTTCGGCCGGGCGCAGCGCGCATTCGTTGCGCAACGTGAGCTCGGCGATCGACAGGCCGCTGTCGCGGCACGCGCGCATCAGGTCGTCGCCGGTGCGGAACGGATGCGGCACCTCGGCCGCCGCGCGCACGCCGTTCACGCGATCGCCGTCGCGATTGACGACGAAGCCGCCGCCGACCGAGTAATACTCTTTCTCGACGAGCAACTGGCCGTGCTCGTCGAACGCCTGGAAGCGCATCCCGTTCGGATGGACGATGCTCGTGCCGCCCATCAGCTTCCGGTAGAAGCCGAGATCGTCCTTCTCGTCGAAGCGGATGCCGCGCTTGCCGAGCACCGAAAGCGACTTCTCGGCGCGGATCGCCTTCAGCCGGGGTTCGATCAGGTCCGGATCGATCAGATCCGGCAGATGGCCTTCGAGACCGAGCAACACCGCCTTGTCGGTGCCGTGGCCCTTGCCCGTCGCGCCGAGCGAGCCGTACAGCTCGACCCGCACGCGGCGCACGAAGCCGAGCAGGTTCGCATCCTCGACGTGCGACGCGAACCGGCACGCGGCGATCATCGGCCCCACCGTGTGCGAGCTCGACGGCCCGATGCCGATCTTGAACAGATCGAAAACGCTGACGTTCATCTGGCTGCCCTTGCGTAGCGAAGCTTGGTTGACATTGGACGTCAGTACATCAAAGCGTAAAATCCGCCGATAGAACAAAAACGGCATCGGCGTGGGACGCCGCCGCCAACCGCCGTGCGCGACGGGCGCTCCATGCGTTTCGGCGATGGTTCGCGGCGAAAAAACACAAGTCCCGCACGGCCCGATCGGCGACGCTCGCAGTACAGACTGCGCGGCGTCCGGCCTTCGGGCGCCCCGCAGACTGGAGACACGCCGGGCTGGGCCCGGCCAACCGACGATTGCAGCCATGACCGCCGACGTACCCGCTTCCCCCCTCGCCGCCGATTCCTCGCAGCCGCGCCTGCGCTTCGGAATCGTGCTGCTGCCGAACTTCACGCTGACCGCGTTCTCGGGGTTCGTCGACATGCTGCGGCTGTCCGCCGACGACGGCGACTACAGCAAGCCGGTGCGCTGCTCGTGGACCGTGATCGGCGACACGCTCGCGCCCGTGCGCGCGAGTTGCGGAATCCAGGTGACGCCGTGGCAGACGTTCGACGACGCCGACGACGCCGACGCGTTCGACTACGTCGTCGTCGTGGGCGGGCTGCTGCATTCGGGGCCGCAAGCGGGGCCGGAGACGCTGCAGTTCGTCCGCCGCGCGGCGGCGGCGGGCGCGAACCTCGTCGGGATCTGCACGGGCGCGTTCGCACTGATGCGCGCGGGCGTACTCGACGGGCACCGCGTCTGCGTCAGCTGGTTCCATTATTGGGATTTCATCGAGCGCTTCCCGAGCGTCGATCCGGATCTGCTGATCGCCGATCGCCTGTTCGTGATCGACCGGCGGCGGATCACCTGCTCGGGCGGGCGCGCGTCGATCGACGTCGCCGCCGCGATCCTGTTGCGCCACTTCGATCACGCGACCGTGCAGAAGGCGCTGCGGATCCTGCTCGTCGGCGAGATGCAGAAAGGCAACGCGCCGCAGCCGCATCCGCCCGGCCTGGAGCCGGCGACGCATCCGAAGGTCAAGCGCGCGATTCTGCTGATGGAACAGCACGTCGGGCGCGCGCTGCCGCTCGACGTGCTCGCGTGCAAGCTCGATCTGTCGACGCGGCAGCTCGAGCGGCTCTTCAAGGCGGAAACGGGCAAGAGCCCGCAGGCGTTCGCGAAGCAGGTGCGGCTGCGCACCGCCGCGTGGCTGCTGACAAGCTCGGACCGGACCGTCGCCGACATCGCGTCGAGCTGCGGGTTCGCCGACGCGTCGCACCTCGGGCGCGAATTCCGCAAGCAGTTCGGCGCGCCGCCCGCGGCATACCGGGAGAAAGGCGGCGCGGACGGCGACGGGGACGCGTCGGCGATGGCGTGCGCGCTCGACAATGCGGATGCGGACGTCGATGCGGGTACGGATGCGGGTACGGATTCGGATTCGGATTCGGATTCGGGTGCGGGTGCGGGTGCGGGTGCGGATGCGCGTCGGGACGGCGTGGGCGCCGCCTGAGCGCGCAGCGGTCAGCGGCGCCGTCGTGCGGCGCCGAGCGCCCGGCAAGCGCCGCCGTGCGCAGGCGCGTCAGTTCTCCGCACGCCGCTCAATGCGCGTCGACGAACGCCCTGAACCACGCATCCCGAATTTCCAGCATGTCGAAGAACCCGAGCGCACGCAGCGACGGCAGCGCGTCGAGACATTCAGGCTCGCCGGCCGTCTCACCGCCGGGCCCCGGCGAGACGGATCATCGCGCGCGGCGGCCCTCGCGGCGGCTCTTGCGGCGGCCCTCGCCGCGGCCTTCGGCGCTTACGACTCGCGCGTGAACTTGTCGGCGTCGATGCCCAGTTCGGCGGCCATGTGCTCGACGAACGCCCTGAGACGGGCCAGCTCCGCCGCCAATTGCTTCTGCTCGGCTTTCAGCGCTTCGAACTCCGACGGCGGAACCGCATCGTCGTGAGCGCCGCACTCAGGCACCTCATCCGGAATCACGTCGCCGCACAACAGATGCATCCACCGGCTTTCCCGCTCGCCCGGCGCGCGGTGCAGCTTCACCACGAGCCGCGGCGTGCGCGCGGCGAGTTCGTCCAGGAACGCCTCGACCGACGAGATGTCGGCGAAGCCGTGCAAGCGCGCGCTGTTCAGGCGCAGCTCCGCGCCCGTCTGCGGGCCGCGCAACAGCAGCATCGTCAGCAACGCGGCCGCCTGGCTCGGAATGCCGAGCACGCGATTCATGTTGTGCTCGAAGCGCGGCACGCGGCTGCTGCTTCCTTCCGACGCGAGGCTGAGTCGCTTCAAGCCGTCGATGGCCGTGAGCACCTCGGCTTCCGTGACGTTCATCACAGGCGATCGAGCGGTTTTCTGGTTGCATCCGGCCGCCAATGCATTGAGCGACAACGGATACGTGTCCGGAACCGTGTGCTGCTTCTCGATCAATACGCCGAGCACGCGCGCCTCGAGGGGTGTCAGCGCGCGAATGGCCGGGCGTTGGAAAGCGTCGGGAGTGGAGTTCATAGGTGACGTCGCTACGTGCTGCTCGTGTGTTGGAATCGGTTCGCGGACCCGCCGGGAAATTCGGCGGACGAATCAAATGATAGCCGGGCTCGGCGCTTCAGGTAATACCGCCTGCGCGGTCGACGCAAGCGGGCGGCGCCCATCGGCGAACGCGTCAACCGGATGCGCGGCTTCGCCGGCCGCGAAGCATCGGCGCAGCGACGGCACGCACGCATCGATTTGCACATCGGGATGGAATAAGGAGGAGGCGCTGTTCGTTTACGCCGAGCGACCATGCGCGCGGCGTTTCGCCGCGGGCAGTCGTTGCTCCCGTCAATTGCGCTGTCAGGCAATCGGGCTGATCTCTCCACGTCTCGAAAAATGGAGTCACGCCATGAAAGCTCTGCGTCATGTTTCCTCCCCCGACCCGCCCTCCCGCATCGCAGGCCCGCCGACGTTCGCGCGCGCGTACCGCGCCGTCGCACGCGGCCTGCGCAACGCCGCATGCGGGGCCGGCATCGTCGCGCTCTCGTCCGCTCTCGCTTGGGCGGGCGGCAACGAAACGATTCTCCCGCCGTCTTCGATGACGACATCGACAGTCCCCGCGAACGGCGACGTCAATCCATACGGCATCGCCTTCGTGCCGAGCGGCGTGCCGTCGTGGAGCACGCTGAAGCCGGGCGACGTCGTCGTCTCGAACTTCAACAACAAATCGAATCTGCAAGGCACCGGCACGACGATCGTGAAGCTCGTTCCCAACGCCGATCCGGTGACCTTCTTCCAGGGCAGCAACCTGGGCCTCACCACCGCGCTCGCGGTGGTGAGGAGCGGCTTCGTGCTCGTCGGCAACCTGCCGACGACGGACGGCTCGACGATCGCGTCAACCGGCTCGCTCCTCGTCATCAATCCGCAAGGCAGGCTCATCAAGGCGCTGACGAATCCCACGCTGCTGGACGGGCCGTGGGATCTCGCGGTGATCGACCGGGGGCAACGGATCACCGCGTTCGTGTCGAACGTGCTGAACGGCACGGTGACGCGGCTCGACATGACGATCGGCGACAACGGCGTCATGGTGATGCCGAGCTCGCTCGTCATCGCGTCGGGCTATCTGCATCGAACCGATCCCGCGGCGCTCGTCGTCGGCCCGACGGGCTTGGCATACGATTCGACCCGCGACGTGCTGTACATCGCGTCGACGGGCGACAACGCGGTGTTCGCGATTCACGGCGCCGCGTCGACGACGCGCAACGACGGCGTCGGACGGATGATCTATTTCGACAACGTGCATTTGCACGGACCGCTCGCGCTGGCGCTCGCGCCGAACGGTCATCTGGTCGTATCGAACGGCGATGCCGTCAATCCCGATCCGAATCAACCGAGCGAAATCGTCGAGTTCACGCCGGAGGGACGATTCATCGCACAGATGCAGGTCGATTCGGTGCCGGGGGCTGCGTTCGGTCTCGCGTTCGGAATGAGCAGCAGCGGGCAGCCGCAGTTCGCGGCGGTCGACGACAACACGAATACGGCAACCGTCTGGACGTTGCGCAGCAAAGACAATGGCAACTGAAGGTCCGGTCGCAGCGGGCCGCCGATCGCGAGGTTTCGTGTCGGCGGCTCGGACATGCGTCACGCACGTGCGCATCGATCGCCGACGTCGCAAACGATCACGGCCGGCAGCCGCGCGACAGCCGGGCCGCCATTCATCGTTGAATCGCGCGAACTGCTTCCGTGAACCGCAGATCCATGCCGTGGATGCCGGCGATTCGGCAAGGCGCGGAAAAGCGCATCATCGATATCGCCGGCAGCAACCCGACAGCGACCGGCCACTCAATACGAACGCTGCTTTCTGCCCTAGCGCCCTGCTTCTTCGGTAACGATCCGGAGATTCTCGTGCATCGTGACGACGGCGTCGTCGGCGCGATTGCGCGAGTACCGAACGCGTACGTGGACCTTGCGAGCGCTCACGAGCACCACCCGCTTTTCGTGATGGCGGCTTCGTCCAACCCGTGTGCGCCGCGAGGTCGCCGAAAAAGCGCTCCGGCAAGCTGCCGGGCTGCTCCCAGATGACGAGCGGTTCGTCCGACAGAATGACGCGCGGGACATGCAGCTGCGCGTCCATGCCGCGCAGATCGCGCCAATTGAACGCCAACTGAACGCCACGATGAATGCGTTGATGCACGCGATTGCGTGTCGTGCCATCGCGACCGAATCGGCGGCATCGGATCGCGGGAGAAACAGCGATGCGGGATTCGTCATGGCGCGCGCCGGCGAGTCGGGAATGGGCCGATTATCAACGTAGGAAGCGTGCCGACCGAGGCGCTGCCTTTTCGGCATCGCTCATCGATCCAGTTCGGCGTAGTGCCGGAATATCCCTTCTTCGTTGAACGGAATGCGCCGATCGGACGCCAGATAGCGCGCGATCGGCGGATGCTCCGCCACCCTGCGGTGCAGCTCGATCAGCCCGGCGTGCTTTCGTTCGATGCGGGCCATCGCGTTCGGGAACGCGTAGCGCAGGCCCTCGATCAACTGGAATATCGACAGATCCGCGTAGGTCAGATCGCTGCCGGCCATGTAACCGCTCTTGTGCGGGTTGTGGGCGAGCACCTTGCCGAAATAGCCGACGAACTTGGGCAGGCGATGCTCGATGAAATCCTCCGCCCGCATCGCCGCTGCCGCCTTCTGATCCTCGTAATACAGGCCGCTCGCGATCGGATGATGGGTGTCGTGGATCTCGACGACGAAATCGGACACCGTCAACTGCAACTGGTGCACCCACAGCCGCCCGGCCTCGTCCCGCGGCGCGAGGCGATGCCGTGCGCCGAGGAACAACAGGATGTTGGCGGTCTGTCCGACGATCTGGTCGCCGGCCTTGAGAAACGGCGGTGCAAACGGCAGGCATTCAGCCGATGTGCTCTCCATCAGGCGCATCATCGCCGACACACCTCGCGACGATTCGCGCGCCACATCCACGTATTCGGCTTCGGCCGCTTCGAGCGCCAGCCGCACGAATTCGCCGCGGCCCTGGATTTCTGGCCAGTAGTAAAGCTCGTAGCGCATGCTGCCCTCCATGAGGCATTCATCCATTTACTTACGCGTGGGATCGGCACCGGGATTCGCCCCGAAAGCGGCATCCCGCTCGCCTTGAACACGGAAATTCTGACACCCCCGCAGTCATATGTTCGAGAAACCGGAAAGCAATCATTCGTCACTCATGCGGCAAAGGCACACGAACACCCGTCAAGTCCGAAAACCAGCCCATTGCCGCGCGACGCCCTCCTGACATTTCACACCGCCCCGCCACCCTCCAACTCGACATACCCCTCCACTTCCCCCGCCACAAAAAGCCGCTTCCCGACCCGCGGATAATCACAGACGTCATGCTCCAACCGCTGCCCGGCGGCGATGAACACAAGCGGCACGTCCCCCGAATTCTTCAGCACATGCGCGGGCCCGCATCGTGCAAATCCCAGAAAATCCCCCGGCCCGACCGGATACACCCGTTCATCGATCGTCGCCTCCCCATATCCGGACAAGACGTACACGCACTCCTCTTCGTAAAGATGCCGGTGATACTCGGACGATTCATGCCCCGGCATGATCGTGATGATGAGAAACCCGAACTGCGTGATTCCGGTCTTGTCGCTCAATGGCTTCTTCAAACGGACCGCGTTTTCGTTCAGCGAATGAACTGAGCGCATCGCATCCATTGCATCGATATCGGCTGCTTTCAGCAATTCCGGAGGGTTGTTCGACATGATTTATCTCGCTCGAATGGGGATAAGATTGATCTGAATGAAACAATCGCGCTCGACAAGCCGCGCCATAAAACGCAAACCAACGCAAGCCGACGCAAGCCGACGCAACTCAACACAGTTCAACGCAGTACAAGCACACGCACAAACGCCGCCCAGGGCCACGCAAGTACGCGCGCCCGCCGACCACCGCACATCTAAACCAGCCGCCGCTTCTCCAGCTCTTCCGCCAGCGCATCCGTACTCACGAACTTGCATCCCAGCAGCCCCGCGTTCACCGCGCCTTCGACGTTCACATCGGCGTCATCGATGAAGAGCGTCTCGTCCGCCGACGCACCGAGCCACCCGACACATCCCAGATAAGCCCGCGCATCCGGCTTCGCCGCGCCGAACGTCGCCGACGGATAGACGTCCGCCCCGAAGACCCGCGCGACAGAAGGATTCAGATAATCGATGTAATCGGTGACGAGCCGGCAGTTGTTCGTCAGCACCGCAATCCGGCTGCGTTGCGCGACCCGCTCGGCAAGCGCGATCGCATCCAGGTTCGGCGTGATCGATGCCCTGCGCGCGATCAGCCAATCGTCGCGGCTCACCGGCGCGCCAAGCAGTTCGCCCAGTTCGGTCAAATATTGGTCGACGCCGATGAGCCCCGCGTCGGCGCGCGCCTCGAGGCCCGAGCCCCAGATCGCGTGGCGCACTGCGTCGGGCGGGCGGCCCGTCAGGTCGGCAAGGCGCACGGTGCGCGCGGCGCGATCGTAGATCGACAGCACGCCCTCCATATCGAACAGGACCAGCTTGATCGGCTGCGTCATGCGGTCGGCCTCCCGTAGAGCGCCCGGAAGCGCCGATCCGCCTGCGGGCGGCGGGTTCCGGACGGCGGAAAGTCTCTATTCTGCTAGCCCGGTGCCATTTCGCCAAAACCCGCTTCCCGAGGGTTATCCCGAATGCCCACCCAACATCAAAGTTGTATGATGACCACATAACCTTACAAAATGAGCGCCATGTTCGAGAAAATCCCGACCCGGGCGATGAGCGACACGGTCGCCCAGCAGCTTCTGAAGCAGATCGAGATCGGCAGCTTTGCCGGCACCGGCAAGCTGCCGACCGAAGCCGTGCTCGCGCAGGAGTTCGGCGTGAGCCGCACTGTGATCCGCGAGGCGATCTCGCGTCTCAAGAACGAAGGCGTCGTCGAGCCGCGTCAGGGCAGCGGCGTCTACATCGCGCAGCACGCGGCGATCCGGCCGCTGCGGATCGATTACGCGGAGGCTGTCGAAGCGACTTCGCTGCCGCATCTGCTCGCGGTGCGCCGCGCGATCGAGGCCGAAGTCGCTGCCGAAGCCGCGCTCTGGCGCACGGACGAGGACATGGAAGACATCGACGCCGCGCTCGCGAAGATCGACGACGCGGTTGCCGAAGGCCGCGACGGCGTCGCGGAGGATGTCGCGTTCCATCGGACGATCGCGAGCGTCACGGGCAATCCGTACTTCCTGAAGACCCTCAGTTTCCTGAACCAGTACCTCGAGGCGGGCGTCACGGTCACGCGCCGCAACGAGGCGACCCGCGAGGACTTCTCGCGGCAGGTGCGCGAGGAGCACGCGGCGATCGCCGACGCGATCCGCGCGCGCGATCCGTCGGCTGCCGGCAACGCGGCCCGCGCGCACATGTACAACGCGGCCCGCCGTCTCGCGGAAGCCGGCATTTGCTGATCCGCGATCCGCGAACGGCCGCACGCCGCGCGCGGATCGCATCCCGAACGAATCGAGAAGAAGGTTGACCATGTCACGGAATGTTGGAGTCATCGGACTGGGCGCAATGGGCCTGGGCGTCGCCCGTTCGCTGTTGCACGCGGGCTTTCGCGTGCATGCGTGCGACGTGCGCGAGACCGTGCTCGCCGCGTTCGCCGCCGAAGGCGGCGCGCGCTGCGCGACGCCCGCCGAGCTCGGCGCGCGGTGCGACGTCGTGATCACGCTCGTCGTCAACGCCGAGCAAACGGATGCGGTGCTGTTCGGCGAGCATGGCGCTGTGACCGCGATGAAGCCCGGCAGCGTCGTGATCTCGAGCGCGACGGTCGCGCCGGAGTTCGCGGTGCAGCTCGGCGCGCGGCTCGCGGCGGCCGGCGTGCTGATGCTCGACGCGCCCGTGTCGGGCGGCGCGGCGCGCGCGGCGTCGGGCGGCATGACGATGATGACGTCGGGCCCCGCCGCCGCGTACGAAGCGTGCGACGACGTGCTCGCCGCGATCGCGGGCAAGGTCTACAGGCTCGGCGACGCGCACGGCGCGGGCTCGAAGGTGAAGATCATCAATCAGTTGCTCGCGGGCGTGCACATCGCGGCGGCGGCCGAGGCGATGGCGCTCGGCCTGCGCGAAGGCGTCGATCCCGACGCGCTCTACGACGTGATCACGCACAGCGCCGGCAACTCATGGATGTTCGAGAACCGCGTGCCGCACATCCTGAACGGCGACTACACGCCGCTGTCGGCGGTCGACATCTTCGTGAAGGATCTCGGCCTCGTGCTCGACACGGCGCGCCGCAGCAAATTCCCGCTGCCGCTTTCCGCGGCCGCGCACCAGATGTTCATGAGCGCGTCGAGCGCGGGTCATGGCGGCGAGGACGACTCGGCCGTCATCAAGACCTTCCCCGGCATCACGCTGCCGGCGCGCCCCTGATTCTCCGGAGGTTTCTGTCGCCATGAACACCGATCAAGTCTCTCGCCCCCTGCTCGGCTGCATCGCCGACGATTTCACCGGCGCGACCGATCTCGCGAACATGCTCGTCAAGAGCGGCATGCGCACCGTGCAGACAATCGGCGTGCCGGCTGCCGGCGCGTCGGTCGAAGCCGATGCGATCGTCGTCGCGCTGAAGTCGCGCACGATCCCCGCCGCCGACGCGGTCGCGCAATCGCTCGCCGCGCTCGAATGGCTGCGCGCGCAGGGCTGCCGCCAGTTCTTCTTCAAATACTGCTCGACGTTCGATTCGACCGGCGCGGGCAACATCGGCCCCGTCGCCGATGCGCTGCTCGACGCGCTCGGCGGCGAAGACGCGTTCACGATCGCGTGCCCCGCGTTCCCCGAGAACGGCCGCACCGTCTATCGCGGCCACCTGTTCGTCGGCGATGCGCTGCTGAACGAATCGGGCATGGAGAACCATCCGCTCACGCCGATGAAGGATGCGAACCTTGTACACGTGCTGCAGCGGCAAACGCCGTCGAAGGTCGGCCTGATCCGCTACGACGTGATCGCGCTCGGCACGTCCGCCGTGCGCGAGACGATCGACACGCTGCGCCGCGAAGGCGTGCGGTTTGCGATCGCCGACGCGCTGACCGACCACGATCTGTACGTGCTCGGCGAAGCGTGCGCGGACCTGCCGCTGATCACGGGCGGCTCGGGCGTCGCGCTCGGCCTGCCGTCGAACTTCCGGCTCGGCGAATTGCTGCCCGAGCGCGGCGACGCGGCCGCGCTGCCGAAGATTGACGGCGCGTCGGCGGTGCTCGCCGGCAGCGCGTCGAAGGCGACCAACGCGCAAGTCGCCGCGTGGCGCGTCGAGCGCCCCGCGTTCCGGATCGATCCGCTCGCGGCCGCGCGCGGCGAGCCCGTCGTCGAGCAGGCGCTCGCGTTCGCACGCGCGCATCTGCCGCAGCCGGTGCTGATCTATGCGACCGCCACGCCCGACGAGGTGAAGCTGGTGCAGCAGGCGCTCGGCGTCGAGGCCGCCGGCCATCTCGTCGAAACGACGCTCGCCGCGATCGCGCGCGGGCTGCGCGCACTCGGCGTGCGCAAGTTCGTCGTCGCGGGCGGCGAGACGTCGGGCGCGGTCGTGCAGGCGCTCGACGTGAAATTGCTGCGGATCGGCGAGCAGATCGACCCCGGCGTGCCCGCGACCGCGACGACCGAAGGAAGTCCCTGTGGGACGACCGAAGGAAGTCCCCGTGGGACGCTCGACGCCGAGCCGCTCGGCCTCGCGCTGAAGTCGGGCAATTTCGGCGCGACCGATTTCTTCGAGAAGGCATTGCGCACGCTGGAGGGCGCCGCATGAGCCCCGCCGAAGCGACACTGCGCGAACAGATCTGCGAGATCGGCGCGAGCCTCCATGCGCGCGGCCACGCGCTCGGCAGCGCGGGCAACATCAGCGCGAAGCTCGACGACGGCTGGCTCATCACGCCGACCGACGCGTGCCTCGGCCGGCTCGACCCGGCCAGCATCGCGAAGGTCGACCTGAACGGCAACGCCGTGTCCGGCGGCAAGCCGTCGAAGACGCTCGCGCTGCATCGCGGCATCTACGCGCGCAACGCCGACGCGCGCGGGATCGTCCACACGCATTCGACGCACCTCGTCGCGCTCACGCTCGCGGGCGTCTGGAGCGAAGCCGACGTGCTGCCGCCGATCACGCCGTACTACGTGATGAAGGTCGGCCACATTCCGCTCATCCGCTATCGCCGTCCGGGCGATCCCGCCGTCGCCGCCGAGGTCGCGGCGCTCGCCGATCGCGTGCGCGGCGTGCTGCTCGAACGGCTCGGCCCGGTCGTCTGGGGCCCGTCGGTCGCGCACGCGTCGTACGCGCTCGAAGAGCTCGAGGAGACCGCGCGCCTGTGGCTGATGACGCATCCCAAACCCGAGCCGCTCGACGACGCCGCGCTGAAGGAGTTGCGCGATGCGTTCGGCGCGCGCTGGTAACGCAATCCCGCCCGCCGTGTGCGCGGGCCAACCCGCCAGCACACGACGAAACGCACCGGCCGCGCGCGCGGCCGGCGTCGATAACTCATGGAGACACCGGAAATGATTCCCAGCCCAGCAGCCGCGGCCCGGCCGATCGACACGGCCGGACAGGCCGAGCTCGACCTGACCTACAAGAAAGTGTTCTGGCGCATCGTGCCGTTCCTGATGCTTTGCTACGTGGTCGCGTATCTCGACCGCGTCAACGTCGGGTTCGCGAAGCTGCAGATGTCGCAGGATCTCGCGTTCAGCGAAACCGTGTTCGGCCTCGGCGCGGGGATCTTCTTCCTCGGCTACTTCCTGTTCGAGCTGCCGAGCAACATGCTGATGCACCGGATCGGCGCGCGCATCTGGATCGCGCGGATCATGATCACGTGGGGCCTGCTGTCCGCGCTCTTCGCGTTCGTGAAAACGCCGACGCAGTTCTACGTGCTGCGCTTTTTGCTCGGCCTCGCGGAAGCCGGCTTCTATCCGGGCGTGATCCTGTATCTCACGTACTGGTTCCCGACGCACCGCCGCGCGAAGATCATCGCGGTGTTCATGTCGGCGATTCCGGTATCGGGCATCTTCGGCAATCCGCTGTCCGGCTGGATCATGGAGCGGTTCCACGGCGGCGTCGGGTTCCACGGCTGGCAATGGATGTTCGTGATCGAGGCGGTGCCCGCGATCGCGATCGGCATCGCGACGATCCTCTATCTCGACAACAGCATCCGCAGCGCGAAATGGCTGACCGAGCGCGAGAAGAAGCTGCTGACCGACGAGATCGAAGCGCAGCCGCACGAGCGCGACAAGCACGCGCATTCGCTCAAGACGGTGCTGCGCGATCCGCGGATGTGGTGGATGTCGCTGATCTACTTCACGTTCGTCACCGGCCAGTACGGGCTCACGTTCTGGATGCCGACGCTCGTCAAGTCGACGGGCATCACCGACACGCTGCAGATCGGCCTCCTGAGCGCGATCCCGTTCGCGGTGGCCATCGTCGTGATGAACCTGTTCGGCCACAGCGCCGACAAGCGCCGCGAGCGCCGCTGGCATCTGATCGTGCCCGCGCTGATGGGCACCGTCGGCTTCGCGGTCGCCGCGTCGTACTCGCACAACACCGCCGTGTCGATCCTGTTCCTGTCGATCGCCGCCGGCGGCGTGCTGACCTGCGCCCCGCTCTTCTGGTCGCTGCCGACCGCGTTCCTCGCGGGCAGCGGCGCCGCGGCCGGCATCGCGATCATCAATTCGATCGGCAACCTCGCCGGCTTCGCGAGCCCCTATCTGATCGGCTATCTGAAGGACGCGACGAGCAGCACCGCATCGGGCATGTAGGTGCTCGCCGCGATGCTCGTGATCGGCTCGATCGCCGTGTGGCTCACGCCGGCGAAACTCGTCAACCGATAATCGATCGTCGGCGGGGCGGCGCACGCGTTGCGATGCGCCGCCCCGCCGCCCACTCAACCTCCGGACCTGGAACCGACGCCATGCCACGCTTCGCCGCCAACCTCACGATGATGTACAACGAGCACGCGTTCCTCGACCGCTTCGCCGCCGCGGCACGCGACGGCTTCAAGGCGGTCGAGTACCTGTTCCCGTACGATTTCCCCGCCGCCGAGCTGAAAGCGCGCCTCGACGCGCACGGCCTCGTGCAGGCGCTCTTCAACGCGCCGCCCGGCGACTGGGCGGCGGGCGAGCGCGGGATCGCGTCGCTGCCGGGCCGCGAGGACGCGTTCAGGCGCGCGATCGACACCGCGCTCGACTACGCGCGCGTGATCGGCAACGACAAGATCCACGTGATGGCGGGCCTGATCGCGCCGACGCAGGATCGCGCGAAGCATCGCGACACGTACCTGCGCAACCTCGCGCACGCAGCCGACGCGGCGCGCGCGGAGAACGTCACGATCGTCATCGAGCCGATCAATCCGCGCGACATGCCGGGCTTCTTCCTGAACCGCCAGGGCGACGCGCAGGCGATCTGCCGCGAGGTCGGCGCGCCGAACCTGAAGGTTCAGTTCGACTGCTATCACTGCCAGATCGTCGAAGGCGATCTGGCGACGAAGCTCGAGCGCGACATCGCGGGCATCGGCCACATCCAGATCGCCGGCGTGCCGGAGCGCCACGAGCCGGACATCGGCGAGATCAACTATCCGTATCTGTTCGAGCTGATCGACGCGCTCGGCTACGACGGCTGGATCGGCTGCGAGTATCGGCCGAGGGCCGGCACGTCCGAGGGCCTCGGCTGGCTCGCGCCCTACCTGTAATCCCGCATGCTCACGAGGCACACTTCGATGAAAGTTCTGATCACTGGCGGCGCCGGCTTCCTCGGCCAGCGTCTCGCGAAACAGCTGCTTGCGCGCGGCGAACTGGCCGGCCCGAACGGCGCGCCGGAACGGATCGACGAGCTCGTGCTGCTCGACGTCGTCAAGGGCAACGACTTCGGCGATCCGCGCGTGACGACGATCGTCGGCGACATCGCCGAACGCGTCGTGCTCGACAGCGCGATCGACGCGCACACGCACGCGGTCTTCCATCTCGCCGCGATCGTCAGCGGCCAGGCGGAAGCCGACTTCGATCTCGGGATGCGGATCAATCTCGACGCATCGCGCCTGCTGCTCGACGTGTGCCGCGCGCGCGGACACCGGCCGCGCGTCGTGTTCACGAGCTCGGTCGCGGTCTACGGCGGCGCGCTGCCCGACGTCGTGCAGGACGACACCGCGCTCGATCCGCAGTCGTCGTATGGCGCGCAGAAGGCGATCGCCGAGCGGCTGCTGTCCGACTACGCGCGGCGCGGCTTCGTCGACGGCCGCGTGCTGCGGCTGCCGACGATCAGCGTGCGGCCGGGCCGGCCGAACGCGGCGGCTTCGTCGTTCGCGAGCGGGATCATCCGCGAGCCGCTGAACGGCGAGGAAGCCGTGTGCCCGGTGCCGGGCGACACGCGGCTGTGGCTGCTGTCGCCGCGCCGCGCGATCGAGGCGCTGATCGCCGGCTGCGAGCTGGACGGCGCGACGCTCGGCAACCGGCGCGTGATCAATTTGCCGGGGATCTCGGTGACGGTCGACGAAATGATCGATGCGCTGCGCGAAGTCGCCGGCGCCGATGCGGTGAAGCGGATCCGCCGCGCCGAGGACGAGCGCGTCGTCAAGATCGTCGGAAGCTGGCCGGGACGGTGGGACACGTCGCGCGCCGAGGCGCTCGGCCTGAAGGGCGATGCGAGTTTCGTCGACGTGATCCGCGGCTACATCGACGACGATCGGCGTTGAGTCCTGCTGCGCCCGTCCGAGCGGCGCCGTGGACGGGCGTATCGAATCGGTTCCAATCGCTCGCCCTCGTCCGGCATGCGCGATGCGGCGGCGGGCATGCGGCGGCGGGCGGACGGACGCTCGCGCGCGGCACGCCGATGACGCTCGCCGATAACGCTTTCCGTGTCGCGCACGACCCGTCGGCACCGGCGCTTTCGCAATCAGCCCGCCGACACCTTGCTCGGCCCGCCCCTCACCGCCGCGCTCGCATCCGGCCCGCTTGACTTGTCCCGAACCGAACCGGCCAGGATCGACGCGCGGCGCTCCCCGCCTTTACGCGACGCTGCATTACGCCGCGCCGCGCCGCGCTGCGTTGCGTTGCGTTGCGCCGCGCCTGTGCCCGCGCCCGCGCCTACGCCTACGCCTACGCCCGTGCCCGTGCCCGTGCCTGCGCCTGCGCCTGCGCCCGCGCCCGCGAGCTTACGTTTCGCCCATCGCTCGCTTCCATGCGGCAAACGCACACACGATGCACGCGCCCGGCGTCACGCTTCGAAGGCCGACGCGACAGCGGCGCATGGCCCACCCGCCGCGCCGCGTCAAGCCCCGCGCCTGCGACACCGCCGGCATCCGCGCAGCAAGCCGCGTTTCGGACTATCGTTATAAGAATCCGGTCCTTGATTTCGCGCCGGTGTGCCACCGGACGACTGGACGAGCCGCGCCCGACGCGCCGGCTCGACGAACGCTTGCATATGGCTGCCCTCTACGATTTCAGCGCGCGCAAGCTGCGCAACCTCTACGATCGACGGCTCCGCTGCGGCGCGGTGCTGGATACGGCCGCGCTATTCCCGGACGCCGCGCGCTTCACGCCTGCGTGGCACGCGATCCGCGACGAGGCGCTCGCGGTGGCGCGCGACCTGAGCCGGATTCCGCGCTTCCACGAGATCATGCGCGAGCAGGCGGCGATCTCCGCGAACGACGCGCGCGACTGGCGGATGTTCATCATGCAGGCATACGGCGTGCGCTTCCCGCAGAACCTGGGGCGCTGCCCGACGCTCGCGTCGATCGTCGCGGCGTCGCCCGACGTGCTGTCCGCAGCGTTCTCGTTTCTTGCGCCGGGCAAGCACATCCCGCCGCATCGCGGTCCGTTTCGCGGCATCCTGCGCGGCTATCTGGTGCTGTCGATGCCGACGCGCGCGGACGGCACGCCCGCCGCCGTCCTGAAGATCGACGGCCGCGACTTCCGGCTCCACGACGGCCAGTTCCTGCTATGGGACGACACGTTCGAGCACGAGGTCTGGAACGAGAGCGACGCAGTGCGGATCGTGCTGCTGCTCGACATCCGCCGCCGCGATCTGCCGCCCGCGCTCGCGCTGCTGTCGGGCGCGCTGATCCGGCTGGTGCGCGTCGCGATCAGGCTGCGCGGCGGCGCGATTCCGGTCTAGCTCGCGCGCGCGCCGTGACGAATGCGCGCCGCTCACTGCCCGCGCCCAACGGTATTTCATCGGCCGCATTCCATTCAGGTAGAAGCGCTTCCAGCCATTGCGAAAGAACGAATTGAAGCCGATGTCGTCGTACTCGCCCGCCGCCTTGGTCCGGCGCTCGTCGCGCAGCGCGAGCGCCTCGTCGCGGACCGTGCGCCACTCGCGCTTCAGGATCGCGAACGCCGGAAAAATGCCCCTTGTCGATGTGCGACGTATTCGGCACGGTCGCGAACGCATACGCGAAACAATTGATCGGAGCGGTGAATGCGGAGTGAACGGACAACTGCCCGAAGCACCTGTGGCGCATCTTGCCGCGCCGGTGCGCAAATACCGCGCATGCGACGAAGATGAACGGAACGGCCCAACGCATCGGTTTGTAGCGCCCCGTTACCGCATTTACGGGCACATACGAGCGCATACAGGCGAATCCAAGAAAAACATTCGGTTTTCTGCTTGATCCGCGTGAACAGGGAGCGGGCGCGCGATTGGCGCCGACAGGAGGGATGGGCCGGCGGAACGAACGACAACCCGCTCGACGGCTGGATCAATGAAAAACCCGGCCGACAAGCGCGCGCTGCGCGGGCCGCATGCCCGCGCAGCGCCTGCCGCGCTTACTGAATGCCGAGATAGTGCTTGACGGCCGGCAGGCCCGGCTTGCCGTCGAACGTCGTCACGCCCGCGAGCCACTTGTCGAGCGCCTGCGGATTCGCCTTCAGCCACTCGCTCGCCGCCTTGTTCGGATCTTCCTTGTTCATGATCGGCAGCATCACGTGGTTCTCGATCGACGTCGTGAACTGCAGGTTCGACACGAACTTCGCGACGTTCGGGCAGCGCGCCGAATAATCGGGCGGCGTCGCGGTCAGCACCTTCGCTTCGCCGTAGTTCGGGCCGAACACCTCGTCGCCGCCGCTCAGGTAATCGATCTTCATCTGCACGTTCATCGGATGCGGCTCCCAGCCGAGGAACACGATCCACTGCTTGTCGCGGATCGCGCGGTTCACCTCGACCAGCATCCCCGCCTCGCTCGATTCGACGAGCTTGAACTTGCCGAGGCCGAACTGGTTGCCGTCGATCATCTTCTTGATGAGCGCGTTGCCGTCGTTGCCGGGCTCGATCCCGTAGACCTTGCCGTTCAGCTTGTCCGCGAACTTCTGGATGTCGGCGAACGACTTCAGGCCGCCCTGGTACACGTAATCCGGCACCGCGAGCGTGTACTTCGCGCCCGTCAGGTTCGGCACCGCCAGCACCTTGATCGTGCCCGCCTTCGTGAACGGCGCGATCATCGGATCCATCGTCGGCGACCAGTAGCCGAGGAACACGTCGATCTGCTTGCTCTTGATTCCGGCGAACGTGATCGGCACCGACGCGATCGTCTTCGCCGGCGTGTAGCCGAGTCCGGCGAGCATCGTGGACGCGAGCCCCGTCGTCGCGGCGATGTCGGTCCAGCCGACGTCCGCAAAGCGCACTGCCTTGCAGGTCGACGGATCGCCCGCCCAGGCGCTCGCGAGCGGCGCAGCCGCAATGGCGAGCCCGCAGGCCGCCGCGATCAGATTTCGCTTCATCGTGCTTCTCCTCATCAACAAAGATGTCGTCAACATGGGATCGATTCGTTGCTTGAACGCGCACCGCGATCCCGGCGGCCACGCGTTTCGTTCGATGCGCTCAGCGCGCCGGCACGCGCCGCTCGTGGCTCGGCGCATGGCCGAACTGCGCGCGGTACGCCTTGCTGAAATGGCACGGCGAATGAAAGCCGCAAATCGTCGTCACGCGCGCGATCGACGCGTCGGTCGTGCGCAGCAGATCGCGCGCGCGCTTCAGGCGCAGCGTCAGGTAGTAATGCGTCGGCGACACGTTCAGATAGACCTTGAACATGCGCTGCAGATGCCGCTGCGACAGCCGCACGAGCCGCGCGAGCTCCTCGAGCGACAGCGGCTCCTCGATGTTCGCCTCCATCAGCCGCACGACCTCGATCAGCTCCGCGCGCGAGAAGCCGACGCGCGCGTCGACCGGAATCGGCTGCGGATCGGTCGCGCCGCGAATGCGTTCGAGAATGAACTGCTCGGATACCTGCGCGGCGAGCGGCGGCCCGAGCCGCGCGCCGACGAGGTTCAGCATCAGGTCGAGCGGCGCGGTGCCGCCCGTGCAGGTCAGCCGGTCGCGGTCGACGACGAACAGCTCGTCGGCGAAGCGCACTTGCGGAAACTCCGCGTGCAGCGCCGACAGGTTCTCCCAGTGCACCGCGCACCGGTAGCCGTCGAGCAGGCCGCACGCCATCAGCGCGTATGCGCCCGTGCAGATGCCGCCGAGCGGCACGTCGCGCGCGGCGAGCGCCGCGAGCGCGTCGCGCACCGGGGCGTCGACCGCCTCGCGAATCCGGATCCCGCCGCAGACGATCATCACGTCGGGCGGATCGTCGACGTCGAGCCTCTGCGTCGGCCGCACCGCGATCCCGTTGCTCGCGTGCACGGGCGCGCCGTCGAGCGAGAAGATCGACCAGCGGTAATGCTCGGCGCGCGCGACATAGTTCGCCATGCGCAGCACCTCGACCGCGCTCGTGAACGCGATCATCGAGAAATGCGGCAACGTCAGGAACCCGAAATGCGCGACCGGGGAAACCGGCTCGGCGCAGGCGGCGGGTGCGGCAGCGGCGGCGGACGTCACATCGTTCTCCGGCGAACGGGTGGCACGAAGCCGCTCCGGCGGCGCAACGCCCGCCGGAGACGACTCGATGGATCGATTGGCGAAACGAAGGAAGAGGGAAAGCGTCAGGCCTGCGCGACCGACGAGCGCGAGCGCGGACCGAACAACTGCCTGAAGCCGGAGAAGAGCGGCGCTTTCACGGCGCCCGGCGCGCGGCCGAAGCTTTCGGTGATGCGGTCGAGGATGATCGCGAGCAGCACGACCGACAGGCCGCTTTCGAAGCCGAGGCCGATGTCGAGACGCTGGATGCTCGCGAGCACGTCGTTGCCGAGGCCGCCCGCGCCGACCATCGACGCGATGATCACCATCGACAGCGCCATCATGATCGTCTGGTTCACGCCCTGCATGATCGACGGCAGCGCGTTCGGGAACTGCACCTTGTAGAGCAACTGCCACGGCGTGCAGCCGAACGCCTGCCCCGCCTCGACGATCTCGCGGTTCACGTGGCGGATGCCGAGGCTCGTCAGGCGCACCGCCGGCGGCATCGCGAAGATCACCGTCGACAGGATGCCCGGCACGCGGCCGAGGCCGAACAGCATCGCGGCCGGAATCAGGTAGACGAACGCGGGCATCGTCTGCATCAGGTCGAGGATCGGACGCACGATCGCCGCGACCCACTTGCTCTTCGCAGCCCAGATGCCGAGCGGAATGCCGAGCACGAGGCTCACGATCGTCGACGACAGCGTGAGCCCGAGCGTGACGATCATCTGATCCCAGAAGCCCGTCGCGAAGATCAGGAACAGCGCAAGCGCGGTGAAGATCGCGAAGCGCCAGCCGACGCGCCAGAGCCCGACGCCGATGAAGAGCGCCATCATCGCCCACATCGGCACGGCCTGCAGCCCGTGCTCGACGAGCGCGGCGAGTCCTTCGATCGCGCGGCCGATCGCATCGAACGTCTTCGCATCGTGGTCGAGCAGATAGTGAACCGACTGGTCGACCCAGCTGCCGAGCGGAATGAGTTCAGACATGGGAACCTCGCGAACGCGTAATGGCCTTCAGAAGCACGGCCCGATCGACCGAGCCGCAATAACAGCCGTCGTCGTCGACGACGGGCAGCGCATGCGGATGCGCGACGACGCGCTCGACGACGTGGTCGAGCGTCGCATCGCGCCGGATGCTCTCGACCTGGCGGACGTTCGGCGTCGCGCTGTTCAACGCGTCGCGCGTGACGAAGCCGCGAATCTTGCGCGCCTCGTCGAGTACGAATGCGTACTCGGCGCTGCCGTTCAGCGAGGCGGCGACGTTCGTCGCGTCGAGCTTCGACACGAGCGGCACGGCGCCCGTCAGCATCAGGTCGCCCGCCGTCAGATAGCGGCTCGTGTCGATGCCTTCGAAGAACGCGCGCACGTAATCGTCGGCGGGGTTCGCGATGATCTCCTGCGGCGTGCCGACCTGCACGAGCCGGCCGCCTTCCATGATCGCGATCCGGCTGCCGATGCGCAGCGCCTCTTCGAGATCGTGCGACACGAACATGATCGTGCGGCGCTGCTCCTTCTGCAGTTGCAGCAGCACGTTCTGCATTTCCTTGCGCTTCAGCGGATCGAGCGCGGAGAACGCCTCGTCCATGATCATCAGCGACGGGTTGACGGCGAGCGCGCGCGCGAGGCCGACGCGCTGCTGCATGCCGCCCGACAGCTCGGCGGGCAGCTTGTGCGCGAACTGCGCGAGGCCGACCTGCTCGAGCACGTCCATCGCGCGCCGCTCGCGATCCTTGCGGCTCATGCCGCCGACCTCGAGGCCGAACGCGGCGTTCGACAGCACCGAGCGCTGCGGCATCAGCGCGAACGACTGGAACACCATGCTCATGTCCGTGCGGCGCAGCGCGGTCAGCTCGCAGCGGCGCACCGCGGAGACGTCGCGCCCGTCGATCAGCACCTTGCCGGCGCTCGGCTCGACGAGCCGGTTGACGAGCCGGATCAGCGTCGACTTGCCGGAGCCGGACAGGCCCATCAGCACGAAAATCTCGCCTTCCCGCACGTCGAACGATACGTTGTGCACGCCGACCACCTGGCCCGTGCGCGCGAACACGTCGTCCTTCGTCGCGCCCGCGGCGAGCATGTCCAGCGCTTGCCGCGGATTGCTTCCAAATACCTTGCACAGACCTTCGACTACAACCTTCGGGGCATCCATTGCAACGTCTCCTCGTGTAGCGGGGAAATACGCCGTCACAGCGTGCCTACATGGTTGCCAGAAAAAACCCCGTGCAGCCGACGAATTACGACAAACGCTTGCGCAAATACGACACGCCCGGCGCACCGCAACAATGGTGCGGCGCACCGAGCGCGCGAAGCCGCCGCGCCGTCGCTCCCGGCCCGCGCGCAGCGTCGGCGGGCCGGGCCCGGTTCAACGCCGGTATCGCGGCAACGCCATTTCGAGCGTACCGTCGGCCGATATCGTCGCGGTGCCCGATGCGAGCTGGCTTCGATACTTGTCCATCGCGAACACGAACGCATCGAAAACGCCGCCGGCCGGATGAGCGCCTTGGTGTTCAACAGGGTCGGGTGGTAGAACTTCAGATCGCCTGATTGCAGCCAGATGAACGAGCACGGCAGCGCGGGCGGCGGCGTGAACGCCATCGTCGAACCGTCCGGCGTGCCGAAGCGCAGATACAGCCCGCGCGCCGACTCGGGCGGCCACCGCGTTGCCGATGCTTTCGGCGGCGGAAACCGCGCCTGATAGTCGACATAGCGCGTGTTGCCGTCGCGAGCAAGAGCGCGTGCGATGTCCTGATCATCGTTGCGCGCAGACGCCTTCGGTTGGATATGCCAAACGATCGACATCCGGCTGCATCCGGGATCAAGCGGGGTAAACCACCCATCGCCGACGCCCGAACTTTTTTGTTGCGCGCGCTCGCGCAGCCACAAAAAAAGGTTCATCGCAGTAAACCGTGGAGGGTTTGATGGCGATTGCGTAACCTGACGCCTGATTCTATAGAGGTCAGGAGGAAGAATTGCACGATCGCAAGGCACTTCAGGCACTGGGCGGCTGGACCGGCTATCGGTTGGAGCGGGTGGAATGGCCGGAAGGAGGCGGCGGTACGCTGTCGCTGTATCTGAAGCCGGTCAGCAAGGTCATGCACTGCGAACAGTGCGGAGCGCGCTGCCAGCAAATCCACGAGACGACGGTTCGGCGAGTGCGCGATCTGCCGCTGTTCGAGTACCGAGTCGTGCTGCATGTCCGCCGCCGTCGGGTCTGATGCGAACACTGCGGCGGCCCGCGACTGGAGAAGCTGGCGTGGCTGGGCCGCTACCAGCGGGTGACGGAGCGGTTCGCCAAGGCCTGCGAGAAGCTGCTGCAAGCGGCCAGCGTGCAGGCAGTCGCAGCCTTCTACGATCTGGGATGGCACACGGTCAAATCGATCGACAAGATGCGCTTGCGAGCGCGTGTGGCCGAGCCGGACTGGTCGACGATCCGCTATCTGGCAATGGACGA
>NZ_LOVS01000068.1:0-20760 GCF_001523835.1 Burkholderia sp. ABCPW 14
AATTCCCGCTTGCGCGTGCGCTTCGTCGACAAGTTCAGTCCAAGGTCAGTTTGTTTCATGGGCTACATGCTCGCTGCCTCGACGATTCATGGCAAGCACTCGCGAAGGCTAGTTGTGCAGAATTTCCCTAGCAGAAAATAGATTTCAGAGCGGTGCAGCGGAGGCAGCCGCACTGACGAATGTCCACCTGACCTCGCTTTCCGAATCCCGGCGTGAAGCAAGCGTCGAGGTTTTTGGCATGCGCCTCACGGAACTCCATGACCGTATCGAGGTATGCCGAGAACGATACTGGGATCAGAGGTGGCCTCGCTCGTTCGGACAGTTTTCTGAAATTTTTGAGTGGACCACCCGAGGCAGCCACGTTGCCGATTTGATCGCAGGCAGCGCCGCAAAGTATGCCCTACCCGCTTCCTAGCGCAGGTATGCCCTCTATCCGTCGCAAGCGCGATTCGCTGATCGCAATGCGGGCAAATAAACATCAGCTAAGCTGGCGGCTACGCCGCCAGCCTCCCGCCTCAATTTGGCATCGGAACAGCATCAGCAACTCGTCGTCTGATGCAGTCCGTTGCGTTCATCTATCCAACTGCACTTCGACAACCGGCGCATCCACCAACACCTTCAAGAGCTCCGGCTGACGATCCAGCAGCTTCAGCAGATTGACCACGGCCGCCACGGGCGTGGCATCGCCGCTCTCGTAACGCGAGAAGGCGTTGTGTCCGCCACCGGTCAAGCGAGCGGCCTGCACTTGGCTCAGATGCAGTTTCTTGCGAATGCGACGAATTTCATGCTGCGTGTGCTCGCGTGCCTGGAGCACCAGCGCGTCACCGGCTTCTGCGTACCGCATCGCGCTTTGCGGATCGAATTCGACCTCGTCGCATGCCTTGCAGCGCCAGCCGGACAGTCCGTGAACTTGGGCGCTGAATGTTTCGTGCTGAATCGTAAAAGATTCGTTCTCGAACCGCGTCATGCCATTCCGGGTGCCGCAGTTCGCGCAGTTGCGATGTTTCATGTCACTTCTCCTTGAACTGAATGACCGGCGCCCCGTCGCTTCGCTCGGTAATCTTGATGTAGGCCAACTTGCCGTTGGGCGTGCCCGCGTGATACACGTCCTGCCATACCGTGTGATCGCCGTAGGTGGTCATGGATTTGAAGAAATTGCCGCCACGCCTATGTGACACGGAACTTAAGCCAGCAACGACGGCAAGCATGTCCGCGCTGGTGAGCCCCATGGCTCTTCCGCCATCAAGGGCAGTCTTCGTGAACGCGGCTGCCCCCAACCTGGCGACGGTGGCCTGAACGGTGGCGAGTTTGTAGTGCGGCGTGTTCTTCTCCATGCACAAACATTACCCTATAAGGGTTATTTTTGCAAGCTGCCGATCTCCGTGCGGCGGACACATCGCCCGCGCTTTCCGCCCCTTCAAGCACCGTGGCGGGGGAGAAATTTCTTTGCGCGCAGCGCTCCAGACAGCGAAGCAATTCTCGAAGCAACCAAGTGCGATCGATGAACTCGACTATCTGCCTCCACTCTCTCTCCAAGAAAATTGGTGTTCTGGAGATACACTTGGAGACAAGGAAAGTCTTACTGGAAAAGGCTTTTTGGCCGATTTTGACGATTATCTCCAACTCTCCAACGATTTCTGCTCCTGCGGTGAAGCAAAGACGCCTGGCATCATTTGCACAATGGACGCCTTATCCGGGTACTAAATAGAGTACTTTCGGAACCAGAAATCCCGAACGCCTTGCCAAATAAGGCAGTTTGGCGGAACAAAAGGTGTAGTGGTCAACTAATTTCGGACAGGCAGATAGATTCTTTTGCTGCCGGGTTCGCCTCGTAGGCGGCGGGCGACAGATAACCCAGCGTGGAGTGCAAGCGCACCGAATTGTAGAAGGCGACGGTGTATTGGTTGATATCGCGCCGAGCCTCATCGTGGTTGGCGTACTGACGCTGCCACACGCGTTCCATTTTGAGGTTCAGGAAGAATCTCTCCATCACCGAATTGTCCCAGCAATTTCCTTTGCGACTCATGCTGCAAACCACGTGATGCTGCTTCAGCAAGGCCTGGTACTCATCGCTTGCATACTGGCTGCCCCTGTCCGAATGCAGAACCAGTCCCGGCGCTGGCCGACGCTGCTGCAGCGCCATGGTCAACGCCGACATGACCAGCCCAGTCGGCATGGTTGGTGCCATTGACCAGCCGACCACCCTGCGCGAGTACAGGTCAAGCACGACCGCCAGATAGAGCCAGCCCTGCGCCGTGCGAATATAAGTGATGTCCGAAACCCAGGCGCGATTGGGCTTGGCAACTTCAAACTGTCGGTCGAGCACGTTCTCTGCCACAGGTAGCGTATGCCTGCTGTCGGTCGTCGAGACAAACTTGCGCTTCCAACTCGTGCGCAGGCCCGCTTCGCGCATCACCGTACGCACCCGGTAACGACCGATTCGTATTCCTTGCTCCCGCAGTGCATGCATTACGCGGCGGCTACCATAGCTCGCGCCGCTAGCGGCGAATGCTGCCTTGATGTGTGTCTGTTCCTGCAACCTCTTCGCGCTCGGCCCGGCGCTCCGGTGCGCATAGTAGCCAGAGCGGCTCACCTGCAAAAGCCGACAGGCGTGACTGACCGATACGGCCTCCTGTTGCAAATGAGTTACCACGCGGTAAATCACTTCAGTTCCCGGGCAAAGAAGGCCGATGCTTTTTTTAGCAGCGCGTTGTCCTCGCGCAGTTGCCGGTTTTCCGCCTCAAGCTGCCGGATACGCTGCTGCTCGGCCGTCAGCGGCTTGCCCTCGCCGGGGCCGCCAGCACGCTCTGCATCGTACTGCGCCACCCAGCGGCGCACAGCTGTCTCAACAAGGTCCATCGACCGGCAAACTTCGCTGACCGATAGCCCTTGGTCTCGCACCATCCGTACTACTTCCAGCTTGAAGCTGGCGTCAAATTGTCGGCGCCTTCTTGTCATCTTGCTCTTTTTCCTCGTCGATTTAGGATTGTCCTCCTATCGACCTGTCCGAGGAAATTAGACCACTACAAGGCGGAGACGACATTATCGAAGCCGGTCAAAGCCTTATAGGACGAAAGGGCCTATTTTTCTGGGTACTTGGTTGGGTACTTTTTCAATTTTTTTCCACAAAACCGTTGATACACAAGGCAGTTTGCATGACACCGCTTCCGCCAGGACAAACATCCCGCTCGCGCTGAATACAGCCTGGCGGGATTTTTGTTTGAGGCGAACGCGCGCGAGCAAGAAGTCGCCCGAGCGGCAACGATGCGACGCCTCATCTCGCCATCTCCGTGACGTCGCCGAGACGATCGCCGTCGCCACATCGCGCATCGTCGCGCACCTCGAATGGATACAGAGCGGCCGCCCGGGTGGCGAACCGGTTCTTCCGATCACGGCGATCGTTTGTCCCAATGCACGTCGGCCCGAGCGCTCCTATCATGAAATCGGCACTGCTCCGTTCCTCCGGGAGGCGATCATGACGACGCGCTCCGACTTCATTCGAACCCGAGCCGCATTGCGCGGCGCCGTCATGTCCGCGTGCGTGGCCGCGCTCGCCGCATGCACGATCACGCTGCCGCCGCCGCACGGCGCGGTCGTCCTGCCGAGCGTGCCCGCGATGAGCGCCACCGAATATCGCGCGGCCGTCGCGCAATGCATCGCCGATCGCAATTCGGATCGCATCCTGCGCGGCACGCCGCAGGCGATGCTGCGCTCGCTCGTCGTCGTCGCGTTCACCGTCGATCGCAACGGGCAGCTCGTGAAATCGGCCGTCTATCGCAGCAACGGCGACGACGAAGCGGAAGGGATCGCACTCGCGTCGCTGCGCCGTGCCGCGCCGTTGCCACCGCCCCCCACGAAAATGCTCGACGGGCGCGGCCAAGTCGAGCTGATGGAAAGCTGGCTCTTCAACGACAACGGTCAGTTCCAACTGCGCACGAAAGCCGCGCCGCAGGCGCAGACGCTCAACTGAACGCGTACGCGAACTGCCACGCCGCTGCACGCGGCGCGCCACGGCTCGCCGCCGCGTCGCTATAATTTCCCGCATCCGCATTCGGCCGCAAGGCCAGCTTGCGCGGCGCGCCTATCCGGTCAGCCGCGCAACGCATCGACGACACGCGGCCGCGTCATGCGCGCGGCCAGCTCGCGGGCACGCAACGGCCCGCGTTGGCATTGCGTGCCTCTCGCACGGCCGCGCGCGAACCGCCGGCATGCGTCGCCCGCCGCACGCCGCGCCCACGCTCGATTCGAACAAAGGTGCAACAGCCGCCGATCGCGCGCGATACGCGCTCGGCCGAACGTTACGCCGCCACAACCGGAGACCCGCATGTCGGATACCCGTCTTTCCGCTTCCGCCGCCGCGCCGCGCGCTGCCGACACGACGAGCCATCGGCGCATCGTGTTCGCGAGCTTCATCGGCACGGCGATCGAGTTCTACGACTTCTACGTGTACGCGACGGCCGCCGCGCTCGTGATCGGCCCCGTGTTCTTCCCGCACGGCTCGGCGACCGCGCAGGCGCTGTCCGCATTCGTCACGTTCGGCATCGCGTTCATCGCCCGTCCGATCGGCTCGTTCCTGTTCGGCCACTTCGGCGACCGGATCGGCCGCAAATCGACGCTCGTCGCTTCGCTGCTCGTGATGGGCGTCTCGACGACGGCGATCGGCCTCGTGCCCGGCTACGACGCGATCGGCGCGCTCGCGCCGGCGCTGCTCTGCGTATTGCGTTTCGGCCAGGGCATCGGCCTCGGCGGCGAATGGGGCGGCGCCGCGCTCCTCGCGACCGAGCACGCGCCCGCCGGCAAGCGCGGCTGGTTCGGGATGTTCCCGCAGCTCGGCCCGTCGATCGGCTTTCTCGCTGCGAACGGCCTCTTCTTCGCGCTCGCGCTCACGCTGTCCGACGAGCAGTTCCGCGCGTGGGGCTGGCGCATTCCGTTTCTCGTGAGCGCCGCGCTCGTCGCGGTCGGCCTGTACGTGCGCCTGAAGATCGCCGAGACGCCCGCGTTCCAGGCCACGCTCGACCGGCACGAGCGCGTGCGCGTGCCGATCGCAACGCTCGTCTCGCACCACTGGCGGCCGACGCTGCTCGGCGCGCTCGCGATGGTCGTCTGCTACACGCTCTTCTACATCTCGACAGTGTTCTCGCTGTCGTACGGCGTGTCGACACTGCATTTCTCGCGCCAGAGCTTCCTCGGCCTGCTGTGCTTCGCCGTGCTGTTCATGGCGCTCGCGACGCCGCTGTCGGCCGCGGCCGCCGACCGCTTCGGCCGCAAGCCGGTGCTGATCGCGGGCACGGTCGTCGCTCTGCTGTCGGGCTTCACGATGGCGCCCCTCCTCGGCAGCGGCTCGACGCCGCTCGTCGCGCTGTTCCTGACGATCGAGCTGTTCCTGATGGGCGTGACGTTCGCGCCGATGGGCGCGCTGCTGCCCGAACTGTTCCCGACCCACGTGCGCTACACGGGCGCGGGCGTCGCGTACAACCTGGGGGGCATTCTCGGCGCGTCGATCGCGCCGTACATCGCGCAACTGCTCGCGGCGCGCGGCGGACTCACGTGGGTCGGCGCATACGTGTCGGTCGTGGCGGCGATCAGTCTCGCCGGCGTGCTGTTGATGCGCGAGACGCGCGATGCGAAGCTGACCTGAACGAGAGCGGGGCGAGCGGGCAGCGCGCGTCGGATCAAGCCCCCGGTCGCCCCGGATAGCGGCCGCCGTGCGCGTTTTCGTCGCGAATTGTCCTGTCTATACTCGATGAACGGGCGCCTGCCGCGCGGCGACGGGCGCGCCGCTTCCCGTATCAGCCGACAGGAGCCGTCGCGATGGACCTCATCCGCCTGCAGAACGCCGACCTCGTCTTGATCGTCGCGCTGTCGCTCGGCGGCGCGCTGCTGCTCGCGGCGCGCTTCAGGCCGAAGAGCTGGCTCGGCATCGCGCTCGAAGCGCTTGCCGCGAACCTCGCGGCCATTGCGACCGTGATCGCGTTCGAATTACTGCTGTCTTGAGCGAGCCGGCGCGCGGCAGGCGACCGCCGCGCGCCGTGCACGCCTACATCGCGGCGACGCGCCGCGGCTCCTCTACCGCACGTTGCGGATAGACGTGCTCGATCGCGCCGAGCACGTCGTCGACACTCGGCGTCGAGCCGTCGTCGCCGATCGACACCGACTGCGGCGCGCCGCTCACGCCCAGATGCTGGCGCGACGTCGCGCGAAAGATCATCACGGTCGGCTTCTCGAGCGCATGCGACATGTGGACGAAGCCGGTATCGACGCCGACCACGAGCGTCGCGCGATCGATCTTGCGCGCGAGATCCGTGAGCGTCAGCTTGGGCAGCACGACGGCGCCCGGCGCGCGCGCCGCGATCCGCTGCGCCTCTTCGCGCTCATGCTCGCCGCCCCACGGCAGCAGCACGTGCAGTCCGCACGCGAGCATCTCGCGGGCGAGCGCGCCCCAATGATCGGTCGGCCAGCGCTTGTCGTCGTTCGACGTCGCGTGAAAGAACAACACATACGGCCCGTCCTGTTCCGCGTGCGCCGCGAGCGGCTCCGGCGGCACCTCCAGCAGGTAATCGGCGCGGCCCTGCGGCGCGTAGCCGAGCGCCTCGCCGGCGCTCACGCGCATGCCGTGCCATGCGTCGCAAGGGGGCCGCGGGCCGAAGCGGCCGTTATACGCGAACATCGCGCCGAGTTCGCCGAGATCCTGGTTCCGATAGCCGTAGCGCCGCCGCGCCCGCGCGAGAAACGAAATGATCGCGCTTTTGTAGACTCCGTGAAGATCGATCACCGCATCGTAGCGGTGCGCACGCAACTCGCCGATCGACATCGCTATCGCCTTCAGATCGCCCCAGTTGCGCGCCTTCTTGAAGCGACGCAGCGGCGCGCACAGCACGCGGCTTACGCCGGTGCTCCAGCGCACGATGTCCGCGCAGGACTCGTCGACGGCCCAATCCACCTGCACGCCCGGGAATGCGCGATGGATGTCCGCCACGACGGGCAGGGTCTGCACGACGTCGCCGAGCGATGTCACCTTCACAATGAGAATACGTTTCATTTGTATGCGGATGTCTCCAGCTTGTTAGTTTGGCATTCTAATTACATAGAAACGCGAAAGACAAAATTTACATCCATATTACAAACAGCTCGACGGCCGCACGACCGCCCTCATAGCTACTTATAATCGCCGCTTTACCTGCGTCACGTCCCATGCAACGCCCTAGCCTGCTTCCGTCTCTCACGCGCCGCACTCAGCGGATCTGGCGCCAATACGGCGTGTTCTGGCTCGGTGCGATCGCGGTCGGCCTGATGGCGGTTATGTACGCGCGGCTCATCGACTGGGGCTACGAGGTGTTCCGGACGCTTCAGCACGGCCGCCCATGGCTGCCATTCCTGCTGACGCCGGCGGTCGCCGCGCTGTCCGTCTGGCTCACGCGCCGCTTCTTTCGCGGCGCGGAAGGCAGCGGGATTCCGCAGGTGATCGCGACGCTGCACGCGCAGCCGAGCGCATTCGGCTCGCGGCTGCTGACGCTGCGCATCCTGTTCGGCAAGATCCTGATCTCGTTGTTCGGCATCATCGGCGGCTTCACGATCGGCCGCGAAGGGCCGACCGTGCAGATCGGCGCGTCGCTGATGTTCAACCTGCGCCGCTTCTATCCGCGCTCGAACGCGCTGATCGAGCGGCAGCTCGTGCTCGCGGGCGCGGCGGCGGGCCTGTCCGCGGCGTTCAACACGCCGCTCGCGGGCGTCGTGTTCGCGATCGAGGAATTGACTCGCAGCTTCTCGGCGCGCGCGAGCGGCGTGCTCATCACCGCAATCATCATCGCCGGCGTGATCGCGCTCGGCATGAACGGCAACTACACGTACTTCGGCACGATCGAGATCGGCCAGCATTTTCCGAAGATGCTCGCCGCCGCCGTGCTGTTGACGGCGCTCGTCACGGGCGTCGCGGGCGGCCTGTTCGGCTGGCTGCTGCTGAACACCGGCCGCTGGCTGCCGGCGCGGCTGCTGACGCTCTACCGCGAACGGCCGATCGTGTTTGCGGCGGCATGCGGTTTCGCGATCGCCGCCGTCGGCGTCGTGTCGGGCGGCACGACATTCGGCAGCGGCTATGCGGAGGCGCGCGGGCTCCTCGACGGCCGCGAACAGTTGTCGGTCCTGTATCCGTTCCTGAAGATGATTTCGATGGTCGCGTCGTATCTGCCGGGAATTCCGGGCGGGATCTTCGCGCCGTCGCTGTCGATCGGCGCGGGCTTCGGCAATCTGCTGCACTTCGTGTTTAGCGGCATGCATCTGCCGATGCTGATCGCGCTCGCGATGGTCGGCTACCTCGCTGCCGTCACGCAGTCGCCGATCACGTCGTTCGTGATCGTGATGGAGATGATCAACGGCCACGCGCTCGTGATCTCGTTGATGGCGACCGCGCTGATCGCGAGCCGCGTGTCGCGCTTCTTCGTGCCGCCGCTGTACGAAACGCTCGCCGAGCGCTATCTGAAGCCGCCGCAGCCGAAGCCCGCGACGGCGGCTCCCGCACCCGCTCCCGCACATGCCGGCATCACGGCGGTCAAGATGCCCGAAGACGCCGAATCGGCGCCCGCTGATCCGCTCGACACGCTGCGCGACGACGCGCATGACGCCGCCGAGACGAACGCGAACGATAGGGAGGCCGATGCGGGCCGCGCGGACGCGGACTCGGCGACTCACGCAGCCGATGGGGCGAGCGCGGCCGACGCCGGACGCACGCCCGCGCAACCACCGGTGCACGCGGGCGCCGCACCGACGCGCGACGCCGTCGCCGAGACGGCGGCCCGCGCCGACGGCACCGCGCCGCAGTCGAACGACACGCAGCCTCACGAGCGGCCACACCGTCCGGCTCAGTAGATCACGACGGGCGCCGGCCGGTAGTACACCGGCCGCGCCGGTACGACAACGCAGCCGGCCAGCGTCAGCGCGACGAGCGCGAGGGCGAACAAGGTTCGTTTCATCGCCCGTTCTCCTCAGGCCCAGTGACCGCGAACCCAGACCCAGCTCGGTCCGCGCTGCGTCCAGTGGCCCGGCTCCCAATGCATGCCGACGCGCTCGACTTCCCAATGCCCGGCGATCCACTCGTAGCGGCCATGATCCCAGCGCCAGTGTCCGCGATCCCATACGTAGCCGACGCGCGGCTCGGGCACGACTTCGTAGCGCACGGGCGGCGGCGCGGTCGGTGCAACGACGACGACTTCGCGCACGGCCGGCTCGACGACGACGCCGGGCGCCGCCTGCGCGACGAGGATTTCGTCCGCGCTCGCGGCAAGCGGCGCAGCGACCGCGACGACGCCCGCACCCGCGACGACGAACGGCAGCACGACACGACGAAGAGAAAAAGACATCACGACCTCCAAGAACGGTTGAACACGCGACGAGAGCGTATCCATTTAATGCTCAGGAGGGCGTAACGGCGGACAGGCGCCGCATTACCGCGGGCCCGAAAGTGCAACGAGAAGTAAGAGCGCGCGCGGCGGCCACGCGCCGCGCGCGATGCGGAAGAAAACGCGTCAGGCTTGCGGGATCTCGATCTTCACTTCGAGCACTTCCAGATCATCCTGGCGCTCGAGGCTCACGCGAATGTCATCGTTCGAAATCTTCACGTATTTCGAAATGACCGCGACGAGTTCCTTTTGCAACGCGGGCAAGTAATCGGCAGGCGGACGGCCGCCCACGCGCTCGTGCGCGATGATGAGCTGCAAGCGCTCTTTCGCGACAGCCGCGGACTTCTTTTTCTCGCCGAGCAGAAACGACAGAATCGACATGACGCGCCTCCGTTACTTGGTGCCGAAGAGGCGTTGCAGCAGGCCCGGCTTCTGATAGTCGGTGAACCGCAGCGGCTTGTCCTCGCCGAGGAAGCGCGCAACGATGTCTTTGTAGGCTTCCGCGACGTCGGTACCGTCGATATGGACGGCGGGCAGGCCCTGGTTCGACGCGTGCAGCACGGCTTCGGACTCCGGCACGACGCCGATCAGCTTGATGCGCAGGATCTCGGTGATGTCGTCGAGCGACAGCATCTCGCCCTCGTTCACGCGCTTCGGGTTGTAGCGGGTGATGAGCAGGTGTTCCTTGATCGGCTCCTTGCCTTCCGTCGCGCGCTTCGTTTTCGACGACAGGATGCCGAGGATGCGGTCCGAGTCGCGCACCGACGACACTTCCGGGTTCGTTACGATGAGCGCCTCGTCGGCGAAGTACATCGCGTGCAGCGCGCCCGATTCGATGCCCGCGGGCGAATCGCAGACGATGAACTCGAAGTCCATTCCGACCAGGTCGTTGATGACCTTCTCGACGCCCTCGCGCGTGAGCGCATCCTTGTCGCGCGTCTGCGACGCCGGCAGGATGTGCAGGTTCTCGCACTTCTTGTCCTTGATGAGCGCCTGGTTCAGGTTCGCTTCGCCCTGGATCACGTTGACGAGGTCGTACACGACGCGGCGCTCGCAGCCCATGATGAGGTCGAGGTTGCGCAGGCCGACGTCGAAGTCGATCACGGCCGTCTTGTGACCGCGCAGCGCGAGACCGGAAGCGAAGCTCGCGCTCGTCGTCGTCTTGCCCACCCCGCCCTTGCCCGAAGTCACCACGATGATTTTTGCCATTTACCTACCCTGTGTTCGTCAATGAGGACCGACCGACCCGATTGTTGCGCCACGCGTGTCAGGTGAGGCGCAGCGGTTCGATCATCAGTTTTTCCTGTTCCAACCGGATTTGCACCGATTTGCCGAGCACGTCGGCCGGCAGCGGGTTCTCGGTGGTCCGATAAATACCCGCGATCGAGATCAGCTCCGGTTCGAGACACGTGCAGAAGATGCGCGCGTCGTGATTGCCGTGCACGCCCGCGAGAGCGCGGCCGCGCAACGGCGCGTAGATGTGGATGTTGCCTTCCGCGATGACTTCGGCGCCGTAGCTGACCGGGCCGAGCACCACGAGATCTCCCTTCGCGTAAATCTGTTGTCCCGAACGCAGCGGCTTGTCGATGACGAGCGTCGCCGATTGCGGCGCGACGGGCGAAGCCTGCGCGCCCGCATCGACGCCGGAAGAACCGGCTTCGGCAAAGAGCGCGGCCTGCCCGGCCGCCGGCGTGTCCTGCTCCTCCGGCTGCGCGGGCGCGTCGCCCGCCGCCTTCGGTGCCGGCGCACGCCGATCCCGCGCTTCGAGAAGCGGCAGGCCGGCGCCCGCCGCCCACGTGTGCTGCCCCGGCTGCGCGACGACGCCGATCGCGCGCAGCCGCACGTCGTTCAGCATCCGGCGGAGGTCGTCGAGCGGGACGCGCTCGTCGTCCGCGAGCCGACGCACGTCGATCGCGACGACGTCGTCCGCAAAGAATTCGGGAGTCGCTTCGAAACGCTTGACCAACTCGGTGCGCAACGCATCGAGGTCGGCGGTTTTCACGATGAACAGCAACGTGTCGACCGAACCGCTGCGCAGTTCGAAGAATGGCGATTTTTTAAGCGACATGGACGTTCTGCAAAAAATTTTTGCGTATTTTACAGGCGTCCACGCCCGGAGCCATCATTTTCGGGTGCGCCCGAAGCGCGCGTTGCGGGCCGCCCGCCCGCAACGCCCCATCCGGGCGCGGCAAGGAGGGTCCGGGATCGGCGCGCACCCGCGGCCTACGCGTGCTCGCGCGAAACGAGCAGCGACTTCATTGCGCCCGGCACGCGGGCGATCGGCGCGCGCTCGCCGGTATCGGCAAAGCCGACGTGTTCGTAGAAACGGATCGCGCTGCGGTTCTGATCGGCGATCCACGCGTAGATCTTGACGGCGCCGCGCGCGGCGAGCCACGCGCGCGCCGTGTCGACGAGCAGCACGCCGCCGCGCAGATGACGGACCGCGTGCGCGACCCACAGCTCGCTGACGAACGCGCGCCGCGCGGGCGTGCTGTCGAAATACGCGCCGATCATGCCGGCCGGATGGCCTTCGGTGTACAGCACAAACGTGGTCGATTCGTCGGACGTCGCGCGCTGCTGCGCGATCGCCGCCGCTCTAGCCGCATCGACGGCCAGTTCGGCTTCCGGCGTCTCGCCGCTCGCATAGGGCTCGCGCAGCGAGGCGGCGCGCAGTTCGCGATACACGCCGCCCTGATCCGCGGCGATACGACGAACAGTCAAGGTCGAACTCATGCAGGCACAGCCCCCTTCGGACAGCAAGCCGTTAGCTTCAACCGAAAGCGGGGCATGAGTCAAATCGTAATTTTCGAATGGCTGCCGAATATCGCGGGAAAGCGTGATATCGCGCGTAATTGTGCGCTTATGCGGCAGCGCAGCAAAAATGGCGCTCGCCAGGCGGGTGACGCGACCGTCTGCGCCGCTGCGGCTCTTGAGCGGCAATCCGGTGGTTCAAACGCGACGACCGTCTGGCGTCCTTCCGATTGTTCGTTCCGCCGGACATTCGTACGATCGAACATTGGCCGTCTCTCGATTCCTCGATTCCTCGACTCGGCTTGGAAGCTCGATCATCTATTGCATTCGACCATCGCGCCCGCTTCTCTCGGCAACGGCTCCGCTTTACCAGGCTGGCGCTTCTCGCTCGTCGCCGAAGCCCAAGGCAATCGACGCCGTCATGCCAAAACGAACGATCACAACGCGTTCCCATTCCGGGGCGCGCCATTGCAACGCTCAAGCGATGTCCCAAGCACAACCGTCCAGAGACGCAAGCATGAACCACATGCTGAACGCCAGTCAGTCGGCGCCGGTCGTCGGATCGTCGTCGGATCGTCGCCGCATCCGAGCTCGGCAGCCGCATCGGTTCAAAGCGTGCGGCATCGGGATACGCGCGCGATCTTTCGGGTTCAGCCGACCGCAAGGGCAAACGCGATCGCCCCGACCGTCACGGAAGAAATCGGCGATTTCGTGCGCACGACGAACGGGCATCGACAATTCGCCAACGATGAGCACGCGCAAGGTCGAGTCGTCGTTCCGCATCGACAGCGGCGGGACTGCGCTCATCGACGCGCCGGCGCAGGACAAGACGCCCCGCATTGATCCGAGCCTATCGTTCCCGCCGTGGCGGATGAAGCGATATTCGAACGACGGCAGTCGCACGGAAATCCTACTGCTCCTTCAGATGCAAAACCGTAGGACGTGAAACGCCCGCATGTCGCTGGCTTTCTCTTTGGCGCGTAGCGGGACCACGTGCGCCGTCGACGCGCGATTAATCGGTTTACGCCCCCACAAGCAAGGTATCGACGACAACCTTGCGTTTACCCTGGCTCGTTACACAGTTGAAACATTTCCGGATTCTTCCGGCAATCTGTGGAATCCGATTGCGCCCGTGCCGACGACACGCCCTCGCTATTCCGGCGCTATCCGCATCTCGAATCGAATCTCGCCGAGCAGCAAGTCCATACGATGTTTCATCATTGAAACCATTCCGCGACACTGACGCTCCCCGCACTCGGCCGGCGGCCACGGCGCCTTTCCCAATCAAGAATGCAGCCGAGCTGGCCCACTCCTTGCGTTTGTGTCCGCACACGAATCGGCAATTACGCAGCCTGGCGTCCGACCCATCAACACAGGCAATGAAACATCATCAAGCAAACCGGGGAAATCATGTCCAATTCCACATCTGCCGTCAGATGGCCGCTTTCACGCGCCACCAGTCCCATTGCGAATCGTATCGCTTCGCCCGTGTGGCAAGACACAAGCGATCACGAATGCGCCTGCACGGTTTACAAACCGGCGAGGCGTCAAGCAACACACACGCAATAGACAAAAACCGGAAAGTCATTTCCGGCACCCGACACTCACCGCGCAAACAACCGTGCCTTAACCGCCTGTCTAGCTGACGACGGTCGTCAAGCTCGCACCCGATTGCCGAAGTGATTGTCGCGATGCCGCCCCCCGGCCGGTCCGGAGACCTCGCCCCGCGAACGCGTCCGTGATTCGCGGCAAATCGTGCCATGCATTCCAACGTAACGGAGGTGATTCACACAGAACACGAACTATTTCCGACGCTATTCGAAGATCCCATTGTGCATCCGGATGATCGAAGTTTCATTTCAAAGAAAGACTTCGACTTGCCGGTTGCAAAATTCGACGCTTAATAGGAGAAATCCATCATGAAGCAATCCTCACTCACCAAGCTTGCGGTCGCGGCAGCGTTAATTTCAGTCGCGGCCGTGGGCTCCGCCACGACCACCACCACGACATTCGGCGTTTCAGCCCAGGTCAACGCGACGTGCCTCATCGATTCGGCCGGCGCGCTGACGTTCCCCGCCTACACGCCGGGCACCGGCGACCAGGCAGCGACGTCGACGATCACGGTCAGGTGTACGAACGGTACGAATTTCAACATCGGACTGAATGCAGGCACGACGTCCGGCGCGACCGTAGCCAACCGCATCATGACGAGTGGCTCGAACCAGCTCAGCTATTCGCTGTACCAGGACACGCAACACGCATCGGTATGGGGCAACACGCCCACGACCGACACCGTCAACGGCACGGGCGCAGGAATGGCCACGGCCAATGCAATCACCAAGACGGTCTACGGCAAGGTCCCCGACCAGCCGAATGCGGTGCCGGGCAGCTACGCAGACACGGTAACGGTCACCGTGACGTTTTGATGCGAGCCCAGGAGGGCTTGCCGCGTCCAATGCGCGAGCCCTCCCTCCCGAGCGGCTACCACGCTCGCACCGACAGCGTATGTGGGAAGCGCAGTGCTGCCGAAGGACTCTGATACCTGTGGAATGGCCATGAAACAGAATGTTCGTGAACTCGCAAAATGGATCGCTGCCGTCGCGCTCACTGCGATATGCATTGACAGTCAGGCAACGAATTTCACCGTTGCTCCGGTTCGAGTCGAGCTTTCCGCCGCGCGCATGAGCGCCGCGCTCACTGTCAGGAACGAATCGCCCGACGAACCCGTGATCGTTCAGCTGCGCACCGTCGCCTGGTCCCAGAATGCGGGCGACGATGTCTACGCGACGACCAACGATCTGCTGGCTGCACCGCCCATCTTCACCATCGCGCCCGGCAGTTCCCAGGTCGTGCGTATTGGCCTGAGGCGCCCTCCCAGCGCTGATCGGGAGACCAGCTATCGGCTGTATTTGCGGGAAGTGCCTCCCGCGCCGAAACCAGGTTTCGCCGGCGTGCAAATTGCCCTCGAAATGAGCCTGCCGATCTTCATCAAGCCGAAGACCACAACCACACCACAGCTGCATTGGAAGGCGGATGGGCGGCCGGACAGCACAGGAATGCTCAGATTGCGCGTGACGAACGACGGCACTGCGCATGCACAGGTGGCGAACCTCATCGTCGCCGCACCGGGCAGCGATCGGCCCATCGCCACGCATGCGGAGTTTGCCTACATTCTGCCTGGCCAGACCCGGCAGCTAGTGTTCAAACGCGGCTCTGGTTCAGCGCCAGCCGCTGCTGCCGGGTTGCATTTGATGGGCTACTCAGATGCTGGCGATATCGATTCGGCCATTGCGCCTGACGACCGTTAAAGCGGCCGGTCTGCTCGCGATCCTGATCTCGACCCTGATGAGCGCAGAAATGACATTCGCTGAAGAAAGCCCCATGGCTGCGACGCAGACACAGTCCGCAACAGGTACAGCGAATGAACTGCTGTTCCAGGTCGACATCAACCGGCAAGGACTGGACGAAACAGCAACGCTGATCAAGGCGAACAATGGCGACTTCTATGCATCGGCCGATGACCTGAAGCGCTGGCGGCTCAAGCTGCCCGAGGTCCAGCCGCTCGTCGTCAACGACGTGCAGTTTTACCCGTTGAAGGCGATTGCAGGTCTTGCATACACCGCCGACGAGCAAAGCTTGACGATCGCGATCACCGTTCCCGCGCAGGCGTTCGTCGGCATGTCTTTCGACGAAACGAACAAGAACCGACCGCACGCCGTCAAGCCGGGTATCGGGGGCTTCTTCAACTATGATTTGCTAGTGGAGCGGTCCGCGGGCCAAACGCATGGTTCAGGCCTGTTCGAACTCGGCTTCTTCAATCGTTTCGGGGTAGGCGTCGGGTCGTTTCTCGCGGACGACTCGGGCACGACCCGGCGCTTGACGCGCCTAGAAACCACCTGGACCGTCGATCGGCCGGACAAGCTCGCCAGTCTGCGGATCGGCGACGCCATCAGCCGGCCCGGAATGTGGGGACGTGCCGTCCGGTTCGGCGGCATTCAATACGCGACCAACTTCCTTACTCAGCCGGGTTTCGTCACGATTCCCTTGCAGGGCGTAAGCGGTCAGGCCGTGCTGCCGTCAACCGTCGATGTCTATGTCAATAATGCACTGACGTCGAGACGCGACGTCGCACCAGGCCCGTTCTCGATCAGCAATGTCCCGGTAGTCACCGGTCAGGGCGATGTGCAGGTCGTCGTGCGCGACGTCATGGGACGCGAGCAGGTCATTACCCAAGCCTTTTATGCAAGCGCGAATCTGCTCGCGAAAGGACTGCAGGACTTTTCTTTCGAGGTCGGGGCGGTGCGGCGCGACTTCGGCCTTGCGAGCAATAGCTACGGCCCGTGGTTCGCCAGCGCGACATATCGAAAGGGCTTGACGGACTGGTTCACCGGTGAACTGCATAGCGAAGTTGAAACATCCCAGCAAAACATCGGCGTGGGCGCCGTCGTTTTGGCGCCGCCGTTTGGCGTCGTCAACGCATCGATGGCGGCGAGCCGCAGTCCGGCGGGCCCGGGCGCGTTCGCCACGATAGGCATCGAGAGCGTGACGAGCGCGTTCACCGTTGGCGCACACGCACAATGGGCGACACCGCACTTTGCGCAACTCGGACTCGATCAGGGCGTGCCCGCACCGAAGCTCCTGACGAGCTTCAACATCGGCATGAGCGCGGGCCGCTTCGGCTCCGTGGGGCTCGCCCATGTGTTCGCCGACAATCGTGACCACAATCCGATTCAATTGCTGTCGTTGAGCTACAACGTTCAACTGGGGCGCGTCGGCTTCATGAGCTTCAGCGTCAGCAAACCGCTGAGCGGTAACGGCGCGACGAGCGTCGGTATCGCATGGACACTGCCGCTCGACAGCCGGACGAGTGCATCGGCCACGATGACGCGGCAACAAGGTTCAACCGAATTTCTTGCGCAAGTGCAACGCAGCTTGCCGGTGGGCGATGGGTTCGGCTACTCGGTGCAAGCCGGTAACACCATTCAGGACGCCAGCGCCAGCCTGCAAACCCGAGTCGGCACGTACAACGTCGAAGTGGCTGCGAATCGCGGACGCGCCGGCGTGCGGGCGAGCGCAGCAGGCGGCGTCGCCGTCATCGACGGCACGCCGCGTCTTTCGCGTCAGGTGACGGACAGCTTCGCGCTGGTCAAGGTGCCGGGCTTTCCCAATGTCGGCGTCTATGCGGACAACCAACTGGTTTCCCATACCGATGCCGATGGCGTCGCACTCCTGCCGCGGCTGCGCGCATATGAAAACAATCCGGTATCGATCGAGCAGGCCGACCTGCCGTTCGACGCGAAGATCGGCACACTGAAGCTCGACGCCGTGCCTTATTTCCGCAGCGGGATGGTGCTCGAATTTCCGATCACACGTTCGCATGGTGCTGTGCTGACGATCGATCTCGAGAGCGGCGGCCACTTGCCGGCCGGCGCAATCGTCAAGGTCGCGGGACAGGCAGAGGAATTTCCCGTGGGACACGACGGCATCGTCTATCTCACTGGCTTGTCGGAGCAGAACCGCCTGCAAGCATCCTGGCACGACCAGCAGTGCGACATGACCGTGCGTTTTCCCGCTGGCGACGATCCTCTACCGGACTTGGGAACCTATCTTTGCAAGGGAGTCAGACCATGAGACATCCTAACAATCCAGAACCGCCACACTGGCAGGCCATCTGCCGTGTTACGGTTGCGGCGCTTGCGGCCAGTGTCGCAGCGCTCGCCACGCAACCAGCAATGGCGGGCGCGAGCTGCACCATGAACGTGCCGTCGACGATGGTCTTCGGCACGTACGACACGATCAATTCGGCCACCACCGCGATGACGATCACGGTGAGGTGCACCGGCAACGGCAATCCGACGCCCGCGGCATCGGCAAGCGCGGGGGGCGGCTCCTACTCGAATCGCCAGATGACCCGTACCGGCGGCGGCAATCTGCTGAGCTATAACCTGTACCTCGACAGCGCGCATACCATGGTCTGGGGCGACGGCATAAGCGGCGGCACGTCGACGATCTCATTCGGCAAGCTCAACAACTCGTCCGCGAGCGCGACCGTATACGGCCTGATTCGCGGTGGCCAGAACGTCGTGCCGGGTGCGTACACCGACCAGACCATCACGATCACACTCAGCTACTAGGCGGCAGATCACGCGTGGGTCGGGCACGGGCGCACGACTCCACTTGCAGCGGACCGCGGTGATGAACCAAGACAACGGGTGCAGACCATGAATCAAACCAATGGAACGAGCGCGACCGGGGCGGGACGCGACCAGACCGAAGGAACAGAACCAGTGAACACGCCTGCCAGGCGAATCGCGCCAAAGATCAGTTGGATGCTCGCCGGCGCAGCAGCGTTATCGATTGCCGTGCTCACCGCTGCACCGCGGCAAACAGAGGCGAAACAAGCCAACCGAGCGCTATCGGTCGGCGCATCGGTCCAGCCGTATGTGCGAATCACGGTAAACAGCCCGAGCCGTCTGGTGATCACGAACAAGGACAGCAGCCAGGGCTTTACGAGCGTGCCGGACAAAGATAATCCCAGTGGCACGCAGCTTGCCGTTCAGACCAACGACCGTGCTGGCTGCGCTTTGCTGGTTCAAGTCTCGGCGGCCAGCCAGTCGCTCTTCAGTTCGATCGAGATCAGCGGATTCGGAAAGACCGTCGTGTTGCCGGCGACGGGCGGGGTCATCGCGGTGCCCTACACCGCGCTCAACACGAACTTCACGTTGACCTATCGGTTCGTGCTCGCGAAGCACGCGAAGGACGGAACCTATGCATGGCCCCTTACGTTTTCTGCGCAGCCGACTCCATGACTTCCTGTACCAGGCTGTAGCGGGATGCACGATTCCATGTGCCCGGCAAGGTCCTCGCATCTCGCCAGACAGCCTTGCAGGCGTTCAATGGCACAGAGGAGTTGCTTGAGCGATCGCGCAACGCGATCGAGCTTATAAGACGACGAAAATATCGCCGCGCTTGAGCGTTCAGAGGAGTTTGTTCACGACGGAGCGGCGCAGTGAAGCTGCCGGACTGCTTTTTTCTTTAAAGATCGAATCGACGTCGGCCTTGGCCAAGGAGTCGATCTGCGCACGTTTCCTGGTCTTGTGTGGAAACGCTGGCGTGATCGATTCTCATAGCCAATAAAAAAACGCCGGATTTTTGTATAAAATCCGGCGCTTCTCGAAGGACAGTTTCGAAAAAATGTTCGCAGTCGAAATTGCCCATCTTATCTGGCGGAAAGGATACGATTCGTACTCCTAAATCCGTCCCGTGCAGCGGCACCGCCGCTCCTGCCCGCAGCGGCAGCGAGGACAGCAGCGGCGGGGCCGCTGCTTTTTGCCCCCCCGGACTAACAGGGGGGGAACGGAAAGGCAGGCCATCGCGACAGTGCAGGAACTGCAAATGGTCATGACGGACACGGGCGAAATCAAAACCATCCTCGTGCGTCGCCCGGTCAACGAACAGATCGCGATGGTCGATACGCTCCGTTTGACGGTGGGCGAGGAAACGTGGAACCGGACGGCGGGCATTCAGCTTGTCGCTGATGAGGCGTTTATCTTCGAAGCGAGCAAGCACCTTACTGAGATTTTCGGCTTCGGCATCACGCGCGACCTGAAGAAAAGCCGCGACTTCTACACGAACGCGTGGGAACTCGGTGACAACTATGGTCACGTCGCCTTTGGTGGCGCGAGCCAGCGCGGAACGATGCTCATCAACCTGAACGGCCAGGGCTGTATTGCAGCGAAAGTCGGTTGGGAGTCCCGTCTACACGACTTCCTTGTCGATATGGCAGTGCGGCCGACGATCACACGCGTTGACCTTGCGCACGACTGTATGCAGGGAGAGTACACGGTCGATCAGGTCGACGGCTGGTACGACGATGGCCTGTTCACCTGCTCCGTGAACGCCCCACACCATGAGTACAAGGGCGATTGGAAAAAGCCGAACGGCAAGGGTCGCAGCGTGTACATCGGCCTGCGCCGGAACGGGAAGCTCTGCCGCGCCTATGAGAAAGGCCGAGAGCAAGGCGACGCGGAATCGGAATGGCTGCGCATCGAGGTTGAGTTTCGCAATAACAAGCGCGTGATCCCGCTTGATGTGCTGCTCGATCCGTCCAGCTACTTCGTCGGTGCCTATCCCTGCCTTCGCTTCCTCGATGCCACGCGTACGCCGGAAAAGATCGAGATCAAGCGCAAGGCGGCAGAGATCAACGTCGACGCAAGCTTGAAGAACATCCGCACGAGCTATGGAAAGTATGCATTCGTCTTGCGCAACCTGTTGGGCGACGCCGACTTTCTCGACGCGATCACGAACGACTCCGGTGATTGGCCCGAGCGCCTCAAGGTGCCCGATTTCGAGACGTGCGCAGTTCCGATGCACGTTTGCGGCGTGACGAAGCCCTACAACGATCTATTGAGAATTACGTAAATCATGACATTACCAAAGCTCGGCTTGCTTCCAGCAAGCAGCGATGATCGATTTGCGCTTCTGGCCACTCTTGAGCTTGCATCGAGCGGTGTGCTTCAACTCGGTCAGGTTGTTGGGACAGAAGTTGGCCAAGGCGTGCCGCTTGAGCCAAGCCCAGAGGTATTCGACTGGATTCAGATCGGGCGCGTAACCGGGC